>JAVBSQ010000128.1:0-15214 GCA_031556695.1 Bacteroidales bacterium
TGCGGCTGAAAGTTTTAATGCCAAGATCAAGGCGTTTAGAACTCAGTTCAGGGGTGTAGGCGATATACCGTTCTTTATCTTTAGGTTAGCTAAAATCTTTGCTTGAAAATATCCTACCAACCATACTTTACACCTGATCCCTAAAAACATAACGTATTACTTTAAAGGTTCAATTTTCTTTAATGCCCGTTGAGGCATTTCACCCGTTACAATTCCGTCTTGGATTGTAATGATCGCTTTATAGTCGCCATACCATACATGAAAATGCGGTGGAGCATGATCCTTAAAGTTCATCAAAATTAGCAATCCCTAAAAAGCACTAATCTGTGGCATAATTAATCTAATTATATTACAAAGATACTAACTTTTATGATAAAATATAACAAATTCAACCTTTTAATACCTATCTGTTTCCCCCCTTTCCAAAAAGGCAGGGGCGTGATTTTGCCTCCCGCGGTGCGCTTTGTATTTTGCCCGGCACCCTTTTACTTTATCTCGTATTCGGATTATTCCTGCGGCATCTCTATCGTCCCAATCCAATTATACCGGTAATTGCTGAACTCATACAACTCTATACTCAATATATTTCCCTGCAATAACCGTGTATTTTCCGTTTGTTTGGGGTAGAGTCCATCTAGTTCAAAATTGATGGTAGCATATACTTCACGATTAACAGAGCCATACCGGTCTTTACGTCGTTTCAATAAACCGTTCGCTTCATTTTCATCTACCTGCACAAAACGGAACGCTGAAAAATTCGGAAAAACAATATCCGTAGCGGGATACGGCCCAGCATGGTCCAGCCGATATCCGGGAATCACCACATTAAGGCGGAGATTCTCCTCCTGCAATGGAAAACCTCCCTTCTCAAAATCATAACTTTCAAGATTCAACCGGGTAAGTAATCTGTATGGCTGTGAGAAATTATGATGTTCAATACCTTGAACAAGTCCCTTTTCGCCCTTAGCTAAAGATTTTTGGAACTCAAACTCATCATTCCTGTTGCTGCTATAAATCTTCGGGAAATATCGCTGCAGGTATTCCTCCCTAAACTGCTTTACCGGCTCTTTCAACTCTTTCACAAAATAAGCAAACGCAACAGAATCGGCCAGCGCATCAAATTGCAGTGCATTGGGATTATCTTTCACAACAATTTCTCCGCTTCTTAAAGCCTCATTAATATCGGCATAATAGGATACACCCAGGATCCCCTTCTTCCCAAAAGTAATTATTCGCTGTGCCCTGTCATAGAACACCGCAGCAACCTTTGAATATGTTTCATTCACACTTTTTATGGCATACTTCTTTAGCGTAAGATTAGTGGTTGCCCGGTCATAAGACGTGCCATATTCGGCAATGTATTGATAGTGATTATATCCGCTGTTATACCCCACAGTTACGGTGTCCCCAGTACTGAATACCGTGCCGTCAAACGCCGTGTACTCCTGGCAATAGCCTATTCCCGTAAAACATAATACCACACAAAGGAAAAACAAATTCTTCATATTTTTATTGGTGTTAAAATTCTTGAATACAAAGATATACATATATTTCATAACATAAATACACTGCTCCTGTTTTTCTCTTATGGTTGACGAATTTCAATGAGTTAAGTTTTATTTCTTTTCAGTACCCAGTATCCTAAAACTCCACCAATGATAGAGGCGGTGAAAATACCTGCTTTCGCCTGAACCAAATACATTTCATTGGTAAAAGCGAGGGAGGTTATAAATAAAGACATGGTAAATCCGATAGAGCCTAAAAGACCTATCCCTATAAGATTTTTCAGGCTCATCCCTTCTGAAGCAGGGGCAATTTTCAGGCGGGTGAGCAAATAGGTAAAGCTAACAATCCCTATTACTTTACCAAACAGCAAGCCCATTGATACGCCTGTGAAAATATTATTTCCAAATAGATTTTCAAAATTGATGCCTGACAAGGAAATACCTGCATTGGCTAATACAAATATGGGGATAATGATAAAAGATACAAAAGGATGCATTGCATGTTCCAAGCGTTGTAAGGGAGGTATGGCTTGATTGGTAGTGTCTTTTATCTCATCTAATAAGTGTACCTGCTCATTGGTTAGTGTAGGCAGGTTGTTGGGATCAATTTTATTGAAAGTCTTCAGGTAGTCGCTGATTTTATGGGAATACAGCTTCTCATCTATGCTAACATCTGCCGGTATGGTAAATGCCGCAATTACAGCAGCAATTGTGGCGTGTACTCCCGATAACAAGAAGGCCAGCCATACGCCTCCTATGCCCATGATGGCATAAAAGAAGACATTTCTGATCCCTATTTTATTGCCTGCATACATTATAATAGTAAAACAAAGTCCTATAGCCAGGTTTATAATGGATATATCTGAGGTGTAGAAAAAAGCGATAACTAATACTGCGGCCAGGTCATCAACAATAGCTAATGCCATTAAGAAAACTTTCAAAGATAAGGGAACTCTATTTCCTACGAGATGTAATACGCCCAGTGCAAATACAATGTCAGTGGCCATTGGGATTCCCCAGCCCGTACCGGTGTCACCATGCAAGTTTAACAACCAGTAAATACATGCGGGGAATAACATTCCGCCTAAGGCTGCTCCTATGGGTAGTAAGGCCTTCCGGGTATTGGACAGTTCACCTGCAATAAATTCCCTTTTAAGTTCAAGGCCTACTACAAAAAAGAAGATAGCCATTAGCCCGTCATTAATCCAATGATGGAGGCTAAATTTCAGGTAGGATTCTCCATTAAAAACGAATCCAAAACTTTGTTCAAAAAAATGAAAATAATATCCGGACCAGGGAGAGTTGGCTAAAAGAATGGCTATGGCAACACTGATTCCAAGAACAATTCCTCCTGATTTTTCCTGATTAATGAATTGTTGAATTGGAGTTATCAGTGCATCTATAGGCCGTTGATTTACTTTAGCAGACATTCACTTCCATTTCTATATTAATATTGAACTTTTCCTGTACAGATGCTTGAATGGCTGTAGCCAGTTGTATAATATCTTCACCGGTTCCGCCGCCATAGTTGACTAAAACCAAGGCTTGAGCTGTGTGTACGCCCACATCACCCACGCGTTTGCCTTTCCACCCACACTGCTCTATAAGCCATCCGGCGGGTACTTTCATACTGTTTTCATCTACAGGGTAAAGGGTGAGGCGCGGATAATTCCGCTGCAACTTTTGGGCTATCTCCTTACTTACCGTAGGGTTCTTGAAGAAGCTGCCGGCATTGCCAATCTCCGCAGGTTCGGGGAGTTTTTGCTGCCTAATGGACAACACTGCCTCCCGCACTTCCTGTATGCCTACCGTGGGGTATTGTGCCAGTATCTCTGACAGGCTGCCATAGTGAGTTCTTAACTCAGGCTGAAAAGATAGTTTGAAACTAACTTGGGTGATGACCAGTTTCCCTTTCCATTCCTGCTTGAATATACTGTCGCGGTAGCCAAAGCCACACTCTTCATTCGTAAAACTTATCTCTTCCAGCGTGTCCAGGCGAATGGCATCCACGCGTTCAATACAGTCTTTTGCTTCCACACCGTAGGCGCCTATATTCTGTACAGGTGATGCTCCCACGGTACCGGGAATACCACTCAGGTTTTCTAGCCCGCCCCAGTCGTTACTTACGCAATATTTCACCAGCTCGTCCCACACCACGCCCGCACCGGCTGTGACAATCGTGTAATCGTGTGAAATTTCATTAAACTGAGGGTGAATTACCAATCCCTCAAAGTTAGCACGGAAAAGCAGGTTGCTGCCGCCACCTAAAACTAATTTGGGTAAATGCGTATAGGCAGGGTCTGTTAATAGCGCTTTTAATTCAGCTACAGTTGCAGGTGCTGCATAGTACAGCGCCTGAACGTCAAAGCCGAAAGTGTTATGTGCTTTAAGCGGATAATTTTTCTGTATCTGCATTATTCTTTCCGTATTTTCTAAAGCCGTATGCTATCATCATCATCACTACAAAAAGCACCACTACCAGTAATTCAGAGGTGAGTTTCTGCGAGGTTTGATGTTCGGCAATCAGGATATCGGGATTCTTTGACAGGTATTTCTCTTCTAATTTTTCTATGCCGGGAATGTCGAAGTGACTCCACTTGGCAACAATGGTGCCGTTGTATAGGAGCAGCATGCCGGGATTAGAGCGCACCATGCTTTTCAGCGGTTTCTCATCGGTGATGTAGATAGGGTACATAACACCACTTTGTTTGGCAAAATCTTCGATGTGCTCATCATCGGAGCCGGAAAGACCAATGAAATGGAGGCCCTCATGGGTGAGTACATAATCGTTGATACGATTAATATCATTAATGTTTTGCAACGAAGCTTCCTCTGCATGTGGCAACGTAACAATAAAGAGGTACCCGGGCAGGTTCAGCACCGAGTCCGTAACATAACCGCTGTAAGGCGAGTTGATTGAGAAATCCACAATGGCCGGTTCAAACCCTTTTTTCTTCAGTACGTTCACAGCTTCCACAAAGGCCCAGGTGGTATCTTTAGGATAATTTTCAATGGTGAAGGTTTGTCGTCCTTCGCCTGCTTTTTCGTAAATTAAAATCGTTTCATACTCATCAGCGGCAGCGCCTTCGGGTATCTCCATTGCTTCTTCAATATTCACGCCCACCTTGTACGGCAGGAAATCAATCAGCGGAAGATGCCTGTAACTGTAGATGCAGAGCGCGAAGGAAAGAAAAGTGAAAAATCCTACCGTGATCCATTCGTTACGACAGCTTGATAACGCGTTGTATTTATTGCGTTGCAGTAAGACGATAACAACAAAAACATCAATAACTACGTTCTTAAAGAAAGTTTCCCAGTTGGTCAGTTTGATGGCTTCACCAAAGCAACCGCAGTCGGTAACAGGGTTGAACACCGCCAGTACTAAGGTGAGCAGGGTCATAAAGCCCATGAAGAACACTGTGGCCCATGCTGTAATTGTCATGCGTAAGCCCATCAATAAACAGAAGCCGAGTACCAGCTCTACGGCCGACAATAAGATGCCGAACCCCAAGGCTAAAGGACTAAAGAAAGCCATGTGGAAGGCTTCAAAATCTGCTGTAAAAATCAGTTCCGAGCCAATAGGGTCAATGGCTTTAACATATCCGGAGAAGATAAATAAGAGGCCGAGCAATACGCGGCTGAAAATGCGTAGAAACTTCATAGCTAATTGAAAATTGAAAATTGAAAATTGAAAATGTCTTTTATCCGTTCAAAAATATGGTCAGGTCCTAACATTCGTTGTTGTTCGTCACCACAATTTACCACATGGAAAGCAGGGTCGAGGGGCGACTGGCTAAGGTATACCCGCCGTACTTTCTCCTGGAAGGGGAGGCAGGCTTCATGTATGTCCGCCTTGCCTTGCAGGTAGCTGCGGTCGTCGCCTTTGCGCTCTTTGCTTAACTTTTCCTCCACATGTTGCAAGGGCACGTCAAGGAAGAGAGTGAGGTCGGGTTTCGGAATGCCGAAATAATTATATTCCATGTTCATTATCCACTGACGTAGTTCGCCTTGTTCTTCCGTTGTGTCAAGCTTGGCGCATTGGTATGCGATATTGGAATAAACATAGCGGTCCACCAGCACACATTTACCCTCGTTGATCCAGTTTTGAATCAAGGAAGCGGCATCATTACGGTCGCCCGCATACAGCAACCCTACCACGTAGGGGTTTACGGAGTTGATATCACCCAAGTCTCCACGCAGGAACTTGGCAATCAACTCACCATACACCGGTGCATCAAAGCGGGGGAAATGTAAAAATTCCGACTCAATTTTTTGTTCTAATAAAAAACTGCGTAAACGTTTGAGCTGGGTTGATTTACCGGCTCCATCAAGGCCTTCGAGTACAATAAACATAAAAAAATTAAAGTATAACACGACAAAGTTAGGAAAAAAATGCGAAATTGCGCCTTTATTGCAAACCTCTTTTTATGGATTCATGCGTTTCAACTTTAATTTGCGGTGAGCACCGGCTCTCATTAGACGTTCCGCGGGTGATGGGTATAGCCAACCTTACGCCTGATTCGTTTTACGCAGGTTCACGGCTTGAGTCCGGATGTGCGCTGTTGGAGCGTGTGGAGCAGATGGTGCTTGCGGGAGTGGATATTGTGGATTTGGGGGGCTATTCTACCCGCCCCGGCGCGGAACCCGTGAGTGTGGAAGAAGAACTTTCTCGCCTGAAACCCGCCATGCACACCCTTACTCGTAATTTCCCGCAGTTGATGATTTCGGTGGACACTTTTCGTGCAGAGGTGGTGCAACACTTGTATGAATACGATGGCCCTTTTATTGTCAACGATGTTACCGCCGGCGAGGCTGATGTGCAGATGGTACCCCTTGTAGCACGGTTGAGTTTACCCTACATAGCCATGCACATGCGTGGTACCCCGCAAACCATGTCGCAGCTCGCGCATTATGATAATGTAGTGGACGAGGTGCAGACCTATTTGCGAGAAAAGATCAACGCGCTTCGTATGGCAGGCATTCAACAGGTTATTCTTGACCCGGGCTTCGGCTTTGCCAAGACCACCGAGCAGAATTATCAACTTTTCAATGCACTGGAAAGCTTCCATGCCCTTGGAGCACCCATTTTGGTGGGTATCTCCCGCAAAGGAATGGTGTGGAAACCTCTCGATCTGCAGCCTGCAACCGCCCTTGTTGCCACCTCCGTATTACACCTGCAGGCATTGCTGCATGGCGCAAATATCCTTCGTGTACATGATGTGGCGGAAGCAAAGCAAATCATAACACTAATGAGGCTGCTTAAAACTTGCTAGTTTTCTTGAAAAATTGTATCTTTGTGGCTTAATTTGTTGCCAATGTTTAGTTTTATCCATATAACCCTTATAGATATCATTGATGTCTTTTTGGTAGCCATACTCATTTATCAGGTATATAAATTGATGAGAGGTACTGCTGCCATGCGTATCGCCTTCAGCATAGCTGCCATTTATGTTACCTGGGCCGTAGTACGTTTGCTGAATATGGAATTGCTCAGCAGTATATTGGGACAGGTACTGGGCGTGGGGGTGTTGGCTATCTTTGTTGTTTTTCAACCTGAGATACGCCGTTTCCTCTTGCACATGAGTACCCGTTATTTCGATACTAACGGCTGGCGCGGCGTGTTGTGGCGTACTATTTTTCAAGTGAAAAAATCCGGCCTCTCTTTGGATATTGATGCCATCGCTAAGGCTTGCCGTAATATGTCCGAGAAAAATACCGGTGCGTTGATTCTTATCACCCGGCAATCGTCGCTCGACCTTTATGCGGAAACCGGCGATGTTATTGATGCTGCTTTGAGCAGCCGTTTGATGGAGAATATTTTCTTCAAAAATTCACCCTTGCATGATGGGGCTATGATTATAGAAAATAATCGTATTAAAGCGGCTCGTTGCACCTTGCCTATTAGTGAAAATCCTAACATACCGGCCCATCACGGCATGCGCCATCGCGCTGCTTTGGGCGCCAGTGAACATACCGACGCCCTGCTTGTTATTGTGTCGGAAGAAACGGGACGGATTTCCATCGCTGAACATGGCGTTATCACTGCGCTCAGTGGCGCTAACGACCTGCGCTCAAAGCTAGCGGAAATTACCGGTAGTAATAACTAATCGGATCTATTTTATTTACGTTCGTACACCACAAAGGTGAAGGGGAAATCAAAATTTTCTCCCCGTTCGTGGTATTCACGCGATACTTCTTTCCATTGTGAATAGTCTATTTCCGGAAAAAAGGTGTCAGCCTCGTACGAATGTTCTACGAAGGTGATATATAAACGCTGTGCTAAGGGCAGTGTTTCGTGATATACCGCGCCGCCCCCAATAACAAACACTTCCTCTTCACCCGCTGTTTCGATTATCGCTTTTTCAATGGAAGGTACAAGAACCAGGCCTTCGGTGGGTGGCAGCGTGGTGCTGATCACCACATTCTTGCGGTTGGGTAGGGGTTTACCTATGGAAGCATAGGTCTTGCGACCCATGATAATGCTATGTCCCGAGGTCACGCGCTTGAAATATTTCAGGTCCTCGGAAATATGCCACAGCAGTTGGTTGTCTTTTCCTATGGCGTTATTTTTGGCTATGGCTACGATGATGGATAACATAGATTTTATGATTTATGGTTTATGGTTTATGAGTGTTTCACGTGTCTTTCAACTCATCACTCATAATTCATCATTCCTAAACAGCTACACTGCTATTGGGGCTTTGATACCAGGGTAGGGATCATAGTTCTGCAGCGTGAAATCTTCAAATTGAAAGTCGAAAATAGAGTTCACGTCCGGATTGATATGCATCGTAGGAAGCCCGCGGGGCGTACGTTCCAACTGTGTGCCTACCTGCTCCAAATGGTTGAGGTAAAGATGCGCATCGCCGAGCGTGTGTATAAATTCACCCGCCTTCAAGCCGCACACCTGCGCCATCATCATGGTGAGCAGCGCGTACGATGCGATGTTAAAGGGCACGCCTAAAAACACGTCGGCGCTGCGTTGGTAGAGTTGGCATGAAAGCTTGCCGTCCGCCACGTAGAACTGAAAAAGGGCATGGCAGGGTGGGAGGGCCATCTTGCTGAGCTCTCCCACATTCCATGCGCATACTATATGTCTGCGTGAATCCGGATTATTACGAAGTGATTGTACCAGCTCACTGATTTGGTCTATATGTTTGCCGTCAGGGGTGGGCCATGAGCGCCACTGGTGGCCATAGACCGGACCTAGTTCACCGTCTTTGTTCGCCCACTCGTCCCATATCGTTACTCCATGATCGTTGAGGTATTTGATATTGGTGCTGCCCTGCAGAAACCATAACAACTCATAGATGATAGATTTCAGGTGCAGTTTTTTGGTGGTTAACAAAGGAAATCCTGCCTGCAGGTCGAAGCGCATTTGGTAGCCGAATACACTCTTGGTGCCGGTACCGGTGCGGTCGTTCTTCTGCGTGCCGTGTTGTTCAATGTGACGAAGTAAGTCCAGGTAAGTTTGCATCGCGTGTTTATTGCATGTGTTTATCTAACCAACGGTAGAACATACGGTGCCAAAATATACTGTTTTGCGGTTTCAATATCCAGTGGTTTTCTTCGGGGAAGACAATCAGTTCGGCGGGTACGTTATTCATTCGTGCAGCGTTGAAAGCAGCCATTCCCTGGTCGTAAGGAATGCGGAAATCTTTTTCACCGTGCGTAACTAAAATGGGAGTGTCCCATTTGTCTGCCGTGGTGTGGGGTGAACCATTGTAGGTGCGTTGTGCCACCTTGTTGTTCTTATCCCACGGAGAACCACCGTTATCCCAGTGTGAGAAGAAAAGTTCTTCCGTAGTGGTATACAAATATTCAGAATTGAAAATACCCGCGTGGGATATGAAGGCACGGAAGCGTTTTTCGTGATGGCCGGCGAGCCAGAACACCGAGTAGCCGCCGTAGCTGGCGCCGGAGCAGGCAATACGGTTAGCGTCTACAAAAGGCTCTTTGCGCATTTCGTCCACTGCAGTGAGGTAGTCTTTCATATTTTGGCCTACATAGTCGCCGCTGATTTGTTCACACCATTCCTTGCCAAAGGCGGTGGTGCCGCGGCGGTTGGGAAGGATTACAATGTATCCTTGAGCAGCCATTAGGCGGTAGTTCCAACGGTACGACCAGCTTTGGCTGATGGTGCCTTGCGGTCCGCCCAGGCACATCATGATAGCCGGATATTTTTTGCTCTTATCAAAGTTAGGCGGATATACCACCCAAGTCAACATTTTCTTATTGTCGGTGGTGGTCATCCAACGCTCTTCTATTTCCGGAGTTTGCAGTTGGTCGAGCAGGTGCTTGTTTTCAGAAGTGATGAAAGCAAATTCTTCTTTTGCAGGATCAATGCATACCACCTCATTAGGTTGCAACATCGACATACAAAGGCTCACCAGCTTATCGCCCGCAATTACCGGAGCTCCCATGTCGCAACGGCCGTGGGTAATTTGTTTGAAGTAGTTTTGATCGGTCAGGCTCATGCTGAAAATGTGCGTTAAGCCACCCACGCAGGCGGTGATATAAAAGCCTTTATCGTCCGGTGTCCACACAAAATTATCAATGGTGATGTCGTAATTTTTAGAGATATAAATTTTCTCTTTGGTCTCCATGTTCATGGCGAAAAGACGGTTTTGGTCTGCTTCGTAGCCATCGCGCTCCATGCTTGTCCAGGCAATCCATTTGCCATCAGCGGAGAATTGCGGGCTCCTGTCATAGCCCATCATTCCTTCAGTAATATTGGTGATGGTAGTTTTTTGTTCTACGTCATATAGATAAATATCCATGTTGGTAGAGAAAGCATAATCCTTGCCTGTTTTCTTACGACAGCTATAGGCAATAATCTTACTATCAGGGCTCCAGGCTAGTTCACTCAGGTCGCCGAAAGGTTTAGAGGGACACTCATAAGGCTGTCCTTCCAGTATGTCAACAATATTGCTCAGTTGCTTACCGTCGAAGTCAGCTACAAAAGAGTGAGGTATGGTTTCCACCCATTCGTCCCAGTGGCGGTACATCATATCATCTGCGATGTGTGCGTTGGCTTTGGGCAGGTCGGGATAAATATCCGTCACTGTTTTGCCATATTTGATTTGGCTAACAAAAAGAATTTTCTTTCCGTCGGGAGAATAGGCAAACTCATCAATGCCATTTTCGTAATTACTTATTTTGGTGGGTTGGCTACCGTCGGGGTTCATTTCCCAAATTTGTCCGCTGTAGAGGTAAGCTATCTTGCTGCCACCCTTCACCCAGCGTGCGTTAATCTCGCTTTTGGCTGTTTTGGTGATTTGTGTATTGTTACTGCCATCAATGTTCACAGTAAACAACTCACGGTTGCTTTTGTTTTTCTCAATACTGGGGAAACTCACACCGTAAAGCACGGTTTTTCCGTCGGGTGACACCTGTGGGTCGCTAATACGGCCAAAGCTGTTGATAATGTTAGGGGTAAGTACACCGTCGGGAATACTTACGTCATTACGGCCAATAGGGTTTTCGCCCTGGTTCCCGCATCCGGTAAGTGAGGCTGCAGCTAACATAAGAAAGTAAATTTGTTTTTTCATGGGATAAAAGGTTAAACCACAAAGTTAGTAAATTTCCGGAAAAATGTCTACATTTGGCTCTTTAATATAAAAAGAATATATGGCATCAAAAGTTTACTTTTCTGATCTGCACACTACCCCTTCCTTAAATTTACCTAAAAAATTTGAGCGGCTGGTGCGTGAGGCAGGTATTGAACAGCTCGATTGTAAGGATAAATTCACGGCTGTGAAAATTCACTTTGGTGAGCCCGGCAACATGGCCTATTTGCGCCATAACTATGCGGCACGACTGGTGAAAATATTGAAAAAAATGGATGCGCGTGTCTTTCTGACCGATGCTAACACCTTATATTCCGGTCGCCGTGCCAACGCTATTGACCATCTCTACAGCGCATGGGAGAACGGCTATAACCCTATGACCGTGGAAGCGCCCGTAATTATTGCCGATGGTTTGAAAGGAACGGAATACCGCGAGCTATCTATCAATTCCGAGATTTGTAAAACCGCCAAGATAGGTGCTGCTATTGCTGATGCCGACGTTATTGTCTCGTTAAGTCACTTTAAAGGACATGAGCAGGCCGGTTTCGGCGGAGCCTTGAAAAACATTGGTATGGGTGCAGCCAGTCGCGCCGGAAAAATGGATTTGCATTCCTCTTCGAAACCTATTATTGTTACAGCGCATTGTGTAGGCTGCCGCCAGTGTGTGAAAGATTGTAACTATGGAGCTGTAACGCTGAACGATAATAAGCGCGCTGTAATCAACTATGATACATGTGTGGGTTGCGGACAGTGCATTGCCGTTTGTCGCTATGATGCCGCACAACCTGTGTGGGATAACGCGTCGGATATTATGAATAAAAAAGTAGCCGAATATACCAAAGCTATTTTGCAAGATAAACCTCACTTCCACATCAGCCTCATTGTTGATGTGTCGCCCGAGTGTGACTGCTGGGGGCATAACGACGTACCCTTGGTAGCCAATATCGGAATGGCAGCCTCCTTTGATCCGGTGGCGTTGGATAAGGCTTGTGCTGATTTGGTCATGGCTGCTCCTGCTATTAATGGATCTGTCATAAACAAAGATGGCCGGCACGAATTGAGAGGAGAAGATAAATTTCATCATGCCCATCCTAACACCGACTGGCGTGTGGGACTGGAGCATGCAGAAAAAATAGGACTGGGTAAAATGGATTACGAATTAGTAAAATTGTAATGGGAATAGTAGCTACAACCGGTTTTTTTGATGGTGTGCACAAAGGCCACCGTGCAGTAATTGAAAAAGTGCTTGCCACCGCCAAGGCGCAGGGTAAGAATAGTGCTGTGGTCACTTTTTGGCCGCACCCGCGCACCATTCTGCGACAGGATGCAGAGAAACTCCGTCTCCTCAATTCCTTGGACGAGAAAAAGGCCCTCCTCACCAAGATGGGCATTGACCGTATCTTTGTAGTACCTTTCAATCAAGATCTTTCCAAACTCACTACTGCGCAGTTCTTTCAACGCTATCTCAAAGATGAGCTGGATGTAGATACCCTTATCGTGGGACATGATCATCGCTTAGGCTGCGATGCCTGCGATGATTATGACGCCATGAAACGTACCGGTGCAGCCATGGGGATTACTGTGGAGAAGGTGGAAGCTGTGGCACACTCTTCTTTCTTTGGCAACACGTCCTCCTTATTTACTCCTAAGAACAATTCCGTATCTTCCACTAAAGTGCGTGAGGCCTTGAAAGGGGGCGATATCAAAACCGCCAACAACTGCCTGGGTTACCAATACACCTTGCAAGGGGTGGTGGTACAAGGCAATAAACTCGGGCGCACTTTGGGATTTCCAACTGCTAACATACAATTGTATGAACCCCTTAAGCAGCTCCCTGCTGATGGCGTATATGCTGTGCGAGTGGAAGTTGAAGGCCTTGAATACAAGGGGTTAATGAATGTTGGTGTGCGGCCTACCATAAAAGATAATGAGGTGCGCGTAGTGGAAGTGCATATTTTTGATTTTAATGCTGATATATACGGACAACCGCTCTCCGCCCACTTACTGGAGCATATCCGTGAAGAGCGCCGTTTTGGCTCTTTGGAAGAGCTCAAACAACAAATGCAGGTTGATAAGATGGAGGCATTAAACCTTTTTGCTCGCGGCTAGTCATACATACAACCGAAATTGAAAAATGACCGATAAAGAGCTGGTTCAAAGTTTCCATGAAGGCGATAATCCCAATTACGCTTTCAATCTCATTGTGCGCAAGTACCGTGAGCGGCTTTATTGGCATATACGTAAGATAGTTATTTCACATGATGATACTGATGATGTGTTGCAGAACACGCTGGTGAAAGTGTGGAATGCCCTGCCTAACTTCAGGGGTGAATCTGCCTTGTTTACCTGGATTTACCGTATAGCTACCAATGAGGCCTTGAGTTTTTTGAAAAGCAAACGGACCAAGTTCTTTTTGCCTTTGGTTGATGTAGAAAATCAACTGGCCAACAAGTTAGAAGATAGTCCTTATATTAATGGTAGTGACCTGCAATTGCAACTTCAAAAGGCGGTCTTGAAATTGCCTGAAAAACAACGTGTTGTTTTTAATATGAAATATTTTGACGAGATGAAATACGAAGAAATATCCGAAATACTAGGCACTTCCGTAGGCGCCTTGAAAGCCTCCTATCATCACGCTGTAAAAAAAATAGAAGAATTAATGGATATTGATTAAACCTTTATATCAATATACCATCTAAGTAGAATAATATGGAAAAGAAAAAATTTATATTGACTGATGAGTGTAAGTCCTTGCCTTTCACAGCGCCGGATGGTTATTTTGACCGTTTGGAAGATCAGGTGAGAGAACGTATATCCAATCCTAAACAATCATGGTTTGATGTGTTGCGTCCTCAACTCGGTTTTGCTGTGGGTTTTGTGAGTTTGGTTCTCATAGGCTATGGTGGTCTCTTTTTATTGGACAGCTTGAAACCTGCTGCAGAGGTTATGGCGGTAGATGAATATGCTTATGCAACCGGCATGTTGGATATTAATGAAGATATGGTACTGCAGGCAGTGTTGGACGATGAGAAGGAAATAGGCTTGCAAACCGGTGATATTATGAACTACCTGGCCGACTCCAATATCTCATTATACGATATAGCTTCCTTAGATTAACGAAAAATAAGCATTATGCAACCAGTAAAATATATTTTAGCAACACTCTTGCTCTCCGCTCCCGTATTATCCTTAACAGCGCAACCTCCCAAGAATAATATACGTGTTGACACTACACGTACTATTATTCGTGATGCATACGGCAATGTTGTGGGACAGAGTTTTGAGGTGCGTATGGAAGGATCTTTTGAGGCGCGTAAAGAGCAATTAAAAAGTCAAAAAGTAGCTTTCTTCAGTAATAACATTGATTTCACCTCTAAGGAAGCGGAACGCTTTTGGCCGGTGTACAACGAGTGGTCTGAGAAAATTGATAAGCTAAAAATGGAGCAACGCAAGGTACTGCAGCAACTCAACGAGTTTGAATATATTGAGAATGAAAAAGACGTAAAAAGCCTGCTTGATGCCTATATGGCCAGCTTTACCAAAGAGAGCGAATTACAAACAGAATACTACAAGAAATTTTCCGCTATCCTGCCGCCCAGGAAGGTGGCCCGCCTGTACCAAACAGAGGAACAATTCAAGCACATTCTATTGCGTAGTATTCGTCGCAGGTAAGTGTCAATAAATCATAAAAAGAAAGGGGTTAAAAAAAATTAACTCCTTTTTGTTTTTTATATACAGATAAAGCTCTATTTTTGTATCATCGTTCTTTAAATGTTCTCGCACAAAGTTTCAATAAAATGTTGAAACTCGTTGGCGCTTCCTTTGTATACTCTCAAGAGAAACTTGCAATTTTAATACAGATGAGTAAATAGAGTTAGCGCCTACACCTTTTCTTTTTTACATACGACGGGCCGGTTTCGGTCTAAGAAATAGGTGTGGGCCCTGATTTATTTATCTGTATAGGTTTGCAAGACCTCTCTTGAAAATAAAAATGAAAGCCTACGCTAGCGCTCCGCTATTTAAGTTTATAAAGTTATAAAGATTTTTCTTTACGAACTTTTCACTTTCTAACTTTTCACTTTTTAGCGGTGTGGGAATTTATTGTTTATCGCTTATATAAGTTTATAAAGTTATAAAGTT
>JAVBSQ010000106.1:0-9390 GCA_031556695.1 Bacteroidales bacterium
TAGGTGTAGCACTCATGGTAAGGGTGTCCACTCCTAGCTTCAGCTCTTTTAATTTTTCTTTAGCACCTACACCAAATTTCTGTTCTTCGTCAACAATCAATAATCCGAGGTCTTTAAATTTGACGTCTTTATTGAGCAGCCGGTGGGTACCAATAACAATATCCAATTCTCCGTTATGGAGTTTTTCAAAAATTTCTTTGAGTTGCTTGGTTGTTTTGAGGCGACTGACATAGTCAATACGCACCGGAAATTCTTTTAGGCGAGCACTAAATGTTTTGAAGTGTTGAAGTGCTAAGATGGTGGTAGGCACAAGCACAGCTACTTGTTTTCCGTCCACTACTGCCTTGAATGCCGAACGAATGGCTACCTCTGTTTTTCCGAAGCCCACGTCACCACAGACCAAGCGGTCCATAGGGTGCGGACGTTCCATATCTTCTTTGACCGCCTGCGTGGCTTTCATTTGGTCGGGCGTATCTTCATAGATAAAGGAGGCTTCCAACTCGTTTTGCAGATAAGAATCGGGAGAGAAGGCGAAACCTTCGGCAGTAAGCCGTTTGGCATAAAGAGCAGTGAGTTCGCGGGCAATATCTTTTACTTTTGATTTAGTGGTTTGCTTGAGTTTTTGCCATGCACCGGTGCCCAACTTGTATATTCTTGGAGCATCTCCATCTTTCCCCTTATATTTCGATATGCGGTGCAGGCCGTGAATATTAACGAAGAGCACGTCATTGTCTCGATAAGTCAGCTTAATGGTTTCCTGCACTTTCCCGTCAACGGTGGTTTTCACCAGTCCGCCGAAAACACCTATGCCGTGATCGATGTGAACGATGTAGTCGCCCACCTGCAAACTGCTTAGTTCCTGCATGGTCATGCGGTCACTTTTCTCCACTGCACGCTTGAGCATCACGCGGTGATAACGCTCAAAAAGTTGATGGTCGGTGTAGCAGCATATTTTCAGATCATGGTCAACAAACCCCTCATGCAGGGTAATGGGCATGAAATCAAACTTAATATTTTCCTGCCCTATGGAAGCAAAAATATTTTGCAGACGCTCCACCTGTGCAGGATTTTCAGTAAGTATGTAGGTTTTGAAACCTAAGTCGGAATGGTTGGAAATATCAGCGGAAAGTAAATCAAAATTCTTATTGAAAGTAGGCTGGGGCGAGGTACTGAACTTCACTACCTGTCCATTTTTCATTCCTTCGGGCGAAGAGGTGAAACAGGCGGAAGGGTGTTCATGTATGGCTTTGAGGAGGTCGGTGGGGTCAATCACTTTACCGGTAGCTTCTTCCATCTCCTGTATAGCCGCCAGTACATCAAGGGTGTATCTGGGATCATCAATCCAAAGGGTGAGTTTGGGTGAAGCAAATTCAAAGATATTTCCGGTGAGTTCTACCTGCGTTTTTTCCTGGAGGTTAGCGATGAGATCAAAATAGTCCACCTGTGCTTCGGAGAGCTGGGTATCGACATTAAAGGTACGAATGCTTTCCACTTCGTCGCCGAAAAAGTCGAGGCGCACAGGGTGATTGTCGGAGAAGGAGAAAACGTCGACGATACTGCCACGGAGGGCGAATTGTCCGGGTTCCACCACAAAATCAGCACGTTGAAAGCCATATTCCTGCAAAGTGTCACGCAGGAATTGCATGCTTATTTTCTCCCCTTTCTGCAGGCGGATAGCGCTCTTTGCAACGGCGGCACGTGAGGTTGTTTTTTCGGCGATCGCTTCGGGGTAGCTGACAATAAATAGTGGCTGCTTAGCGCTCACCATAGCGTTCATAGCGGCGGTGCGCTGCACCATGTTGGAAGTGTCGGTTTGCCCGTCTTTTATACCGCGCTTGTAGGAGGAGGGGAAGAAGAATACTTGTTCCGGAGAGAGTAAGGCGCTCAAGTCGCTGTAGCAATACATGGCATCATCGCGGTTTGCCATGATGATCAGATGTGCGCCGGGGACAACAGAGGCGGTAGCTATAACAAGGCTTTTAGAGGATCCGGCCAAGCCGCGAATGGGCGTAACTTTTCCATTTCCTGCAGTGATTTCTGCAAGTAGCTGCCGGCAGGTTTCCCGTGCGGCAAAGGCGGATAAAAGCGTATCTTTCTCCATTAAGGAAAACAAAGATACGGATTATTTTTGAAAGTAGATACCTCCTACTCCCACTCTATGGTTGCGGGCGGTTTGGAGCTAATGTCATAGACTACACGGTTGACACCCTTCACTTTATTGATAATGTCGTTGGAGACTTTGGCCAGAAATTCATAGGGCAGATGCACCCAGTCGGCGGTCATGCCATCGGTGGAGGTTACGGCACGGAGGGCCACGGTATATTCATAGGTACGCTCATCACCCATCACGCCCACACTTTTCACGGGTAGCAAAATGGTGGCGGCTTGCCACACTTCATTATATAATCCGGAGGTTCTCAATGCACCAATGAAAACAGCATCAGCTTCCTGTATGATATTTACTTTTTCAGGCGTTACTTCACCTAATACACGAATGCCTAATCCGGGACCGGGGAAAGGATGGCGTTCAAGCAGTGTGGCGGGTATGCCTAAGGTCTTACCCACACGGCGCACCTCATCTTTGAAGAGCATACGCAGGGGTTCCACCACCTTCAAATTCATACGTTCAGGCAAACCGCCTACGTTATGGTGGGACTTGATGGTAGCGGAAGGGCCTTTCACAGAAATAGATTCAATCACATCAGGATAAATAGTGCCTTGTGCCAACCATTTCACACCATTGATATGATGAGCTTCGCGGTCAAATATTTCAATGAATATGCGGCCTATGATTTTGCGTTTTTGCTCGGGGTCGGTAACACCGGCCAGTTCGCTTAAAAATTCTTTTCCTGCACGTACGCCGGTTACGTTCAAGCCCATACAGGCATACGAATCAAGCACTTGTTCAAATTCGTCTTTGCGCAAGAGTCCGTTGTCAACAAATATGCAATGAAGATTACTGCCTATGGCTTTGTGCAACAACACAGCGGCTACGCTGGAGTCCACACCGCCGGATAATCCAAGTACTACCTTGTCGTCACCCAACTGTTGCTTCAATTCAGCAACGGTGGTCTCTACGAAGGCGGCGGGGGTCCAGTCACATTTACACTGACAAACTTCTTTGACAAAATTTTCAAGCATCTTGGCACCTTCGGTGGAGTGGTATACTTCGGGGTGAAATTGCAGCGCATAGGTTTGTTCACCATCAATGAGATAGGCTGCATATTCTACATCAGAGGTAGAGGCTATCGTTTTGTAAGTAGAGGGGGTTTTAACTATGGTATCACCATGCGACATCCAGACCTGCGAGTGCTCACTCACACCATTGAACAAAGGATTATTCTTATCTTTTACGGTAAGCTCGGCACGGCCGTATTCACGTGTTTTGGAAGGCAGCACTTCGCCACCAAAATGTTGGGCGAGGTATTGTGCACCATAACATACAGCCAGTAGCGGCAGACGGCCTTTAATCTGAGTAAGGTCGAGTTGCGGAGCATTCTCATCACGCACGGAAAAGGGACTTCCGGAGAGAATAACACCACGCACGGAAGCGTCAATAGCCGGCACTTTGTTGAAAGGATGGATCTCACAGTATACATTGAGCTCGCGCAAACGACGGCCAATCAACTGTGTGTATTGTGAACCAAAGTCAAGGATAAGTATTTTCTCTACCATAAATTTAGAAATTTAAAGATTTAAAGATTTAAAGATTCAACACAATTTTTGAATTTTTAAATTCTTAAATTTTTAAACTGTCTTTTTATGTTCCAATGCTGCTTTTACCAAGGCTACAAAGAGGGGGTGCGGGTTCTCTACGGTACTTTTCAGTTCGGGGTGAAACTGCACGCCGATAAAGAAAGGATGTTCTTTTATTTCCACAATCTCCACCAGCCCTGTTTCTGAATTTTTACCGGTAGCCAGCAAGCCTGCTTTGTGTAATTCATCTACATAAATATTGTTCACTTCATAGCGGTGACGATGACGTTCACTGATATGCTCTTTGCCGTAAATTTTATAGGCTAATGAACCTTTGTGTAAAGTACATTCATATGCACCCAAACGCATAGTTCCACCTTTTATAGTAAGGCGTTTTTGATCTTCCATTAAAGCAATCACCGGATATTTTGAAGAGGGATCTATCTCGGTAGTCATGGCTTCTTTGTGGCCTAATACATTACGGGCATATTCAATCACGGACATCTGCATACCTAAACAAATACCTAAGAAGGGTATTTTATTTTCACGGGCATATTTCACTGCTATGATTTTTCCTTCAATACCACGTTCACCGAAGCCGGGGGCAACGAGTATACCATGCATCCCTTTCAAACTCTCAGCTACATTATCGGCCGTGATATGCTCACTATGCACACAGTGTATACGCACCTTGCATTGGTTGGTAGCACCTGCATGAATGAAAGACTCAAGGATAGATTTGTATGCATCTTGGAGCTCTACATATTTACCAACAAGGGCAATATCCACCTCTCCTTTGGGATTTTGTTGTTTCTCTAAGAACTTCTTCCACTCGGTAAGTTCCGGTTTTTTAGCGGCTTTCAACTGTAATTTTTCAATTACAATTTCGTCCAGTTTTTCATCCATCATCATCATGGGTACCTGATAGATACTGCGTGCATCAATGGATTCAATAACCGCATTAGGTTTCACGTTGCAAAATAAGGCAATCTTTTTGCGGATATCTAATGATATATGATGCTCAGCGCGACAAACAATAATGTCAGGTTGCAAACCGTTTTGCTGCAGCATGCGAACGCTATGCTGCGTCGGTTTTGTTTTCAATTCTTTAGCAGCAGCCAGGAAGGGTACGAGGGTGAGGTGTAACACAGCGCAATCCTCATCGTCCAGTTCCCATTGCAACTGGCGAATAGCCTCAACGAAGGGTTGTGATTCAATGTCGCCCACAGTGCCGCCAATTTCACTAATTACCACATCATAGTGACCGGTTTTACCCAGCAACATCATACGGCGTTTGATTTCGTCGGTGATATGAGGCACTACCTGTACGGTTTTACCAAGGAAAGCGCCTTCGCGTTCTTTCTGTATAACCGTTTGATAAATACGGCCGGTAGTTACGTTATTGGCTCTGGAAGTAGGTACATTCAGGAAACGCTCATAGTGCCCGAGGTCAAGGTCGGTTTCAGCGCCGTCCTCGGTTACAAAACACTCACCATGCTCATAAGGATTCAAGGTTCCGGGGTCAACATTGATGTAGGGATCAAATTTTTGAATAGTTACGCGTAAGCCGCGGGCTTGCAATAATTTAGCCAGCGAGGCGGAAATAATCCCTTTCCCGAGGGACGAGGTAACTCCCCCTAATACAAATACATACTTCGTTTTCATTACAAAATGCTATAAACAGCAAATGTACGAAAAGTTTCGGAGTTCTAAAAATTTAATATTATATCCCGTAAGAGAGGCGGCGGGCAAGACTTCCAAGCGCATTCATGAATCCCATTCGCCCAATTAAAGATACCGCTTTACCATATTTTCTATAGAAGAAATTAAATAATAGGTAAGCGCTTCTAAGTTTTTTATTGGTGGGAATCCGGTTAACAATATTACGCAGGGAATAAAATTCTCTATACATTTTTACATATCCTTCCTGCAGTTGTTTTACGGTTAGTTGTTGGGGTTGAAAAACGACGTGCGAGGTATTATACTTCCGTAAGTCGTCACAAATAATGCGCCCTTCTGATTTTAAACGTTTGTATAAAACCGTACCGGGGTAAGGAGTAAGAATATGCCCTGTCATTGTTTCCACTTTGTTTTTCACCAACCAATGTAAAGTATTATCAAAAGTATCGGGCGTATCGCTATCGAACCCAAAAACAAGACTGGCATTCACCATAATACCCACACTGTGCAGTAGGCTTATCAGGGTTTCGTATTCTGAAATTTTATTCTGTGTCTTTTTTACGCTTTTTATTGAATCGGCATTGATAGACTCAAATCCTATGAACAGGCTTTTACAACCACACTTGGCCATTCTGTTGATCAACTCGGGTTGATGTACTATATTGGTAGAAACGGCGGCGTGCCATACAATTTTTTTGTTTTCCAAGCGATCAAGCAAGCTCTGCAGCCAATGAATATCTCCGATAAGATTATCGTCAATAAACATAACCTGCCTCACCCCCATCCTATCAATTTCCTCGATTACATCATCAACAGGGCGGGCCCTATATTTCCCTGCAACATATTCACTGCTGTTATAGCAAAATTCACATTTGAAGGGGCAGCCTCTACCGGCTACAATAACATTGTAATAAAGATATTTCTTTTTATTAATATAGTTCCAATTGGGTAAAGGGACTAAGGATAAGTTTGTGGGCGTTGTTTGATGATATAAGGTTTTCAGCGCCCCGGCACAACAATCGTCTATAATTTTCGGCCACAGCTCTTCTGCTTCGCCCACGCATACAGCATCACAATAAGGCAGCATCTCTTCGGGAACAGCGCTGGCATGAATACCGCCGAAAATTACTTGTACACCTTTTTCTCTGTAGTGTTTTGCTATTTCAATAGCCCTGTATACAGTGTCAACACTAACGGTAACACCCACCAAATCGGGCGAATCATTCAGATTTAATGCTCCCACATTTTCATCTTCAATATACACACTGTGTGGCGGTGGGGTCATGGAAGCTATGGTGACAAGGGACAAAGGAGGCGATAGCCTGCGCTTCATCTCGGTATCCATAGGGCGCAAGCTCATGCGCGGAGAAATCAATTTGATTTGAAGTTTTTCTTTCATGAGTAATGCTGCGCTTATCTTTCAAGTATGGTTTAATCTAGTTTCAATACTGCCAGGAAGGCCTGTTGCGGCACTTCCACGTTACCTACCTGACGCATGCGTTTTTTACCTTTCTTCTGTTTTTCGAGCAACTTGCGCTTACGCGAAATATCACCTCCATAACATTTAGCAGTTACGTCTTTACGCAAGGCTTTGATGGTTTCACGGGCTATAATTTTAGCACCAATGGCGGCCTGCACAGCAATATCAAATTGTTGGCGGGGGATTAATTCTTTGAGTTTTTCGCACATTTTTCTGCCGAAATCATAGGCATTACCACGGTGAATAAGGCAGGAAAGGGCGTCTACCTGTTCTCCATTAAGGAGAATATCCAACTTAGACAAATCAGCCTGTTCAAAGCCTGTCAACTGGTAGTCAAAAGAGGCATAGCCGCGCGACACGCTTTTCAACTTATCATAAAAGTCAAATACAATTTCAGCCAGGGGCATATCGAAGGTCAGCTCTACACGCTCACTGGTGAGGTAGTGTTCGCTTTTAAGCACGCCGCGTTTATCGAGACAGAGCTTCATCACCTGTCCGTAAAATTCGGTTTTGGTAATGACTTGTGCTTTGATGTAAGGTTCGTCAATATGATCAATCAAGGTAGGGGCAGGTAATCCTGAAGGATTGTGCACATCAATTGTTTCACCTTGGGTGGTATATACTTTGTAGGATACGTTGGGCACGGTGGTAATCACGTCCATGTCAAACTCACGGTATAAGCGCTCCTGTATGATTTCCATGTGCAAAAGTCCCAGGAATCCGCAACGGAAACCGAAACCCAGCGCGAGTGACGACTCGGGAACAAAGGTCAGCGAGGCGTCATTCAATTGTAATTTTTCAATGGAAGCACGGAGATCTTCGTAGTCATCGGCCTCAACGGGATAAATACCGGCAAAGACCATAGGTTTCACCTCTTCAAAACCGGCAATAGATTCGGAGCAGGGGCGCTCAACGTGTGTAATAGTATCTCCCACCTTCACCTCCGCTGCCGCTTTGATACCGGATATGATATACCCCACATCGCCGGTGCGTACTTCATTGCGGGGACTCATCTTCAGTTGAAGTATGCCAATTTCGTCGGCAACATATTCTTTTCCGGTATTGAAGAATTTCACCTTGTCGCCTTTACGTATAATACCGTTTTCGACTTTAAAGTAAGCAATAATTCCACGGAAGGAATTGAATACCGAGTCGAAAATCAAAGCCTGGAGCGGTGCACTCTCGTCGCCCTTCGGTGCGGGAATACGTTCTATAACAGCCGGTAAAATTTGGTCGACATTCAAGCCGGTTTTGGCGCTCACACAAATAATTTCTTCTTCTTTGCAGCCCAAAAGGTCAATCACCTGGTCTTTTACCTCCTCCACCATGGCGGCGTCCATGTCAATTTTGTTGAGTATGGGTATAATTTGAAGATCATGCCCCAATGCCAAGTATAAATTCGAAATTGTCTGTGCCTGAATGCCTTGCGTAGCATCTACGATCAATAAAGCGCCTTCGCAGGAGGCTATGGCACGGGACACCTCATAAGAAAAGTCTACGTGACCCGGCGTATCTATTAAATTTAGTGTATATTGCTCATTATTATGCTTATACTGCATTTGAATAGCATGGCTTTTAATAGTGATGCCTTTTTCTTTTTCCAAGTCCATGGAGTCCAGCACCTGTGCTTCCATTTCACGGGAGGTAAGGGTGTTGGTCATTTCCAACAGCCGGTCAGCTAAAGTACTCTTTCCATGATCAATATGAGCAATAATGCAAAAATTTCGAATATGTTTCATGGTGCAAATATAGTTGAATTTTTAAGAGATTTGTGGAAAAAATTTGTAGAATTAAAAAAAACATCTATCTTTGCAGCCCCATTGATAAAAAATGGTCCGTTCATCTAAGGGTTAGGATTCAAGATTTTCATTCTTGCCATAGGGGTTCGAATCCCCTACGGACTACAAAAATTTAAAATTAAAAAGATTATGGCCAACCATAAATCAGCAGAAAAACGTCAACGTTCAAGCGAAAAACGCCGCGTACACAACAAATACTATGCCCGCACTACCCGTGCCGCCATCAAGGCCATGCGTGCCACTACCGAGAAAGCAGCTGCTACGGCTATGCTTCCTAAAGTAAGCGCCATGTTGGATAAACTCGCGAAAATCAACGTTATCCACAAAAACAAAGCCGCTAACTTAAAGAGCAGCTTGACTTTACACGTAAACAAACTGGCTGCGTAAGTTTTACGCCAATTTATTGAAATACAAAACCTTCCTGTGAAAACGGGAAGGTTTTTTTGTGCGTTGGGGTGAGAGTTGGGGTGGTTTCTTGGGAGCAGGAGTAAAGTATGGTTTGTGGAAATTCATGCGGTTATTTTTTAGCTATTTGCTGTCCAGTCCCGTTAGGGACGGTCTCTCGGTAGAATCCGATCAACACAATGCCCATTCGCGCGGCGTACAATATAACCATGAAATCCGGCGCTTGTTCCGCGCGAAATACACAATCTACCTATAACGAAATCGCTCGGCATAAATGCCTATAATATATTATCCACGATGCGCGGAGATGACCAATTTGCGCTATTATGT
>JAVBSQ010000088.1:0-6454 GCA_031556695.1 Bacteroidales bacterium
TAATATAGACAGGGCTATTAAGCGTGCTATTGAAAAGGATCAAAGTGAATACAAAGAGGTAGTGTATGAGGGCTACGGTCCGCATGGCATAGCCTTCCTGGTGGAAACCGCTACCGACAATCCTACCCGTACCGTGGCTAATGTGCGTAGCTACTTTAATAAGTTCGGTGGCTCATTAGGTACGTCCGGCAGTGTGGACTTTATGTTTGAGCGTAAATGCGTATTCAAAGTGAAAGCTAAGGAAGGCATTGACCTCGAAGAGATGGAACTGGAACTGATAGACTTTGGCGGGGAGGAAATATTTGCCGACCCTGAAACCGGTGAAATCATGATCTATGGCGCCTTTGAATCTTTTGGGGCTATTCAAAAATTTATAGAAGAAAAAGACTTAGAGTTGGTGAGTGGAGGTTTTGAACGTATCCCTACCGGAGAGCTTAAAGAGGTAAATGCAGAGCAAAGAGCAGATCTCGAAAAACTTATTGATAAGTTTGAAGAGGACGACGACGTGCAGAACGTTTACCACACCATGAAGTAAACTACAAGTGGGCTACAAGTAGGCTACAAGTAGGCTGCAAGTGGGCTGCAAGTAGGCTGCAAGTAAACTGCAAGTGAAAGGCTAGTAGGACGTAAGTACCTTGTAACCACGTAACTTTGTCACCCGTCACTCGTCACTCGTAACCTGTTTTCTATCATGCGGTTGGTGTATTGTTGCAGTAAGGCTTTTAGGAAGATTTCACTTTTTTCCTGTTGGCTGGGTAGCTTTTCCATAAGGTTTTCTCCCAAGCCAAGGAAACCACGGTCTTCCCACCGGTAAAAACCGGTAGTTTTTTCACCATCAAACAATAATAAATATCCTTCGTACAATAACTGGTAACCGTTGTTGTAGTTGAATACAAAGGACGGCTCGTTCTTGCTTTTGTCGCGACCAAAGGCTACGTAAGGCTCATCATAGTTTAAATAGCCCATGATGGTGGGTAAGATGTCTATCTGTTCGGTGATAGCCGTGTCAATGAAAGCTTCTTTCATTTGCGGGTGGTAATAAATAACAGGTATAGCCATGCGGTTCATCGGATTTTGATAGGCTGTATTAAACTCGCACCAGCTCGAATGGTCGGCTGTAAATACAAACAAGGTGTTGTTGAACCAGGGCATCTTTGAGGCAGTATCGAAGAAGCGGTGTAGGGCATAGTCGGTATAAGCTACACAGCGACTGTTAAATGTTTCGCCTTCCGGAAATTTATCTTCGTATTGTTCCGGTACTTTAAAAGGGTGGTGGGAAGAAAGTGTGAATACGCTTGCAGCGAAAGGTTGTGGAAAAGTGTTCAATTGTTGTGCGTAAAATTGCAGGAAAGGCTCATCCCATATCCCCCATATCCCATCATAATCCTTGTCGTTGTTATAGTCATTCCGACCATAGTAGTGTTCAAACCCCAGCATTTTCACAATGGCTGAAAATCCCATAGAGTTATTTTGTGCACCATGAAAAAAAGCGGTGTAATATCCTTTGTCGCGCAACAAAGAGCCCAAGCCTTTGACTTCATTCAGCGCGTAGGGGGTTAGCACGTATGGTTGTTCAAGGGTCGGAATGCTTCCCAGCACCGAGGGAATGGCGTCAATGGACTTGCTGCCATTGGCAAAAGCGTTGCTGTAGGCGTGACTGTGCTGTATCAACGAGTCGAGGAACGGAGTGTAGCTTTTCAGTTCCGGTACATCAGTGTTGAGTGCGCCGATATGGAAACGGGCAAAACTTTCCAGGATAAATATCACCACATTGTCGGTTTTGAAAGCACTGTTGGGTATAGGTTGGTGAACCGGCGTATAGATTTTTTCTAGTTCCTCCTCATTAAAATAGTGCAGCGGCTTAAAGTCCTTGCGACTGGTGGTGCGCAATATGCAGAAAGGAGTATTTAGCACAATAGCTGTTTCGGCGGGATGGTTCACATATTTCCCCGCATTGCTGAGGGTGATGGGACGTGTGCTGGTAGTGAAGCCGCCGCGGGCGCCGCCTACGCAGAGCACTATGCCTACAATTAGGATGAGGGTTTGCAGTAGAAATGGTGCAAGGTAAACGGTGAAATGGCGAAAGGTGTTTTCCGATTTGTCTTTCACCTTGTACCTTTCTACCCCGTACCTTTTGCCGTAGGCAAACCACAGTATTGCCAGCACTGCGATCCATAAAATCCACAGGTGCCAATAGCCGGAGACGGAAGCCCAAAGTATACTGCCTATATTATTGTCGTTTTCAAATTCTTTAAAGAAAGAAAAGGTCATACGCCGCATGGTGAAACGGAAATAGACCATATCTGCAATATTCACGGAAAAAGCGATGGCGTTGCATGATACAAAAATGATTTTTAGTACCAGTTGACTCACCTTATTATATATAAAAGGGAAGGGTAGGAGCGATAGTACAATAAATAAAAGGTTGGTGTAGATAAGGGCGGTGAGGTCGAATTGCAAGCCTCCGATGGCAATAAGCATAAAGCCCTGAAAGCTGATTCCGGGGAAGAGGTCGCTGTTGATCCAGTAGAAAATAATGCGACAGAGGCTGTACAGCAACATTACCAACGCCAAACGTTGAATAGTAAGAAAATAGTGATTATGACGGATATTCATGATGGGTAGTATTTAGATGCCGATAAATTCTTCAAAATTGTCAGGCGTTATAATTTGTGTTTTACTGTTGGGATAAGCTCTTAAGAATGATTGTGGAATTTTGGCTTTGCTTCGTTCATTCCACTTAAACTCGGAGGCGGTGTAGTCGCCTTCACTTTCTTCTACATAATCAATTTCCTGTTGTTCAGCAGTGCGCCAAAAATAACGGTTTACCCACTGTCCACTGTAGTGCAGGTACTTCATGCGCTCGGAGATCAAAAAATTTTCCCATAAAGCGCCTATGTCTGTGCGCATTTCCGGAATACTGAAGTTGGCAATTAGGGCGTTGCGTATGCCATTATCATAAAAATAAATTTTCTTGGCTGATTTCAATTCGTTCCTCATATTACGATTTAGCCCGTGCAACCGAAAGATCACAAAAACCTGTTCCAATAATTGAATGTACTTCTCTACGGTTTTGTTGTCCATTTGGCAGAGCTGAGACAACTCATTGTATGAAACGGGCTGACCCATTTGAAAAGCCAATGCTTGTAAGAGTTTAAATAATTTTTCGGGCTTTTTAATGCCTTCCCACATTAAAATATCTTTATATAAGTAGCTTGATGCGAGTTGTTGCAGCAATTCTTTTTCTTCGCCGGGGTTATTTACTATTTCGGGATAATATCCGTACACCAGCCGTTGCGGTAGTAGGCGGCGTTCGGTAATCAGCCCGTGGTGTTTAACCATTTCACCGTAGGACAAGGGGAATAATTTGTATTCATATTTCCGTCCGGTCAGTGGTTCGTTTAATTTATTAGACAGTTCAAAAGACGAGCTACCGGTGGCCACCACTTGTATGTTGGGAAGTGTATCGGTAATTAACTTTAGCTTTAAACCTATATCTTTGATGCGCTGCGCTTCGTCAATGATGAAAAATTCTTTGTCTGCTAAAATTTGCCGAAGGCGGGTGGAGGTTATTTTATGTAATAGGGCTTCCACGTCGGGGTCATCACCGTTTAACCACAATGCTTTGTCGTCAACTTTAAATAACTGTTTAATTAAAGTGCTTTTTCCTGTTTGCCGAGCCCCCAGTAAAATGAGGGCTTTTTTGCGTTTTTGCAATCGCTCCTGTATAGTTTGGGTTAAATCTCTATTTATTATAGTATTCATAAAGCAAAATTGAAATACAAAAGTAGTATAAACCACATTCAAATCCAAATATTATACCTTTTTTTTGGATTGCAATCCAAAAAAATCACCTTTTTTTGGGATTGCAATCCCAATATTATACCTTTTTTTTGGATTTACTTGTCGTTAAAAGAAAAATTAAAAGTGAAGTGATAATTTTTAGGAAATTTCAATTATTTTAGATAAATTTGCAACGATAACTTAGGAAATAATATTAAATAATTATATAAGTCATGAAAATATCTCACATTGAACACATTGGGATAGCTGTTAAATCCTTAAACGATGCTAGTCCTTTCTATGAAAACGTTTGAGGATTGAAATGCTATTCTATTGAAGAGGTTGCAGACCAAAAAGTTAAGACCGCTTTCTTTATGGTAGGCCAAACTAAAATTGAATTATTGGAAAGCACTGATCCCGAAGGTACTATTGCTAAATTTATTGATAAAAAAGGCGAAGGTATTCACCATTTGGCTTTTGCGGTGGCCGACGGTGTGCAAAACGCTTTGAATGAAGTGGCTGAAAAAGGCGTTCAACTGTTGGATAAGGCTCCGCGCAAAGGCGCTGAAGGACTGAGCATTGCTTTCGTTCACCCTAAATCAACCATTGGCGTGCTTACTGAATTTTGCGAAAAATAATTTCGTAAAACGTAAAAAGTTAAATGTGAAAAGCATAACTGCAATTCGTTTAACCTTTAACGTTTAACCTTTAACTTTTAACTTTGAAATATTAATTATATGAGTTACCAAACAGAAACAGTTAAAAAACTGATCCAGTTACGTGAAAAAGCACGTTTGGGTGGTGGTGAAAAACGTATTGAATCACAACACCAAAAAGGAAAATACACGGCGCGTGAACGTATAAATATGCTCCTCGACGGCGGAAGCTTTGAGGAGTTTGATATGTTTGTTCAACACCGTTGTACCAACTTCGGCATGGAGAAAGACACTTATTTGGGCGACGGTGTGGTTACCGGCTACGGTACCATTGAAGGCCGCCTGGTGTACGTGTTTGCTCAAGACTTTACCGTATTTGGCGGTTCATTGTCGGAAAGCTTCGCCATGAAAATTTGCTAGATCATGGATCAAGCCATGAAGATGGGCGCTCCCGTAGTAGGTATCAATGACTCGGGTGGAGCTCGTATCCAGGAAGGGGTGAACGCATTGGCCGGCTACGCTGAAATTTTCCAACGTAACATTTTGGCTTCAGGCGTTATTCCTCAAATATCCGCTATCTTCGGCCCCTGCGCCGGTGGTGCGGTATATTCTCCTGCCTTGACCGACTTCAATATCATGACCAAAGGAACCAGCTATATGTTCCTTACCGGTCCAAAAGTGGTAAAAACCGTTACCGGCGAAGATGTTACCCAGGAGCAACTGGGTGGTGCCAGCGTGCATGCTACCAAAAGCGGCGTGGCTCACTTTGCCGTTGATACCGAAGAAGAAGGTATCAAATTAATCCGCAGGCTGCTCAGCTTCCTTCCTCAAAACAACTTGGAGGAAGCGCCTCTTATGCCTTGCAATGATCCTATCGACCGCTTGGAAGATGCCTTGAATGAAATCATACCCGATAGTCCCAACAAGCCTTATGATATGTATGAGGTAATTGGTGCAGTGGTAGATAACGGTGAATTTCTGGAAGTACACAAAGACTATGCTGCCAATATCATTGTAGGTTTTGCCCGCTTTAACGGCACGTCCGTGGGTATTGTGGCTAACCAACCCAAAGTGTTGGCCGGGGTGTTGGATAACAACTCATCACGCAAGGCTGCCCGCTTCGTGCGCTTCTGCGACGCTTTCAATATTCCTTTGGTGACCTTGGTAGACGTGCCCGGCTTCCTGCCCGGTACCCAGCAAGAGTACGGCGGAATTATTCTCCACGGTGCTAAATTGCTCTACGCATACGGCGAAGCTACCGTTCCTAAAGTTACCGTTACCCTTCGCAAATCATATGGTGGCGCGTATTGCGTAATGAGCAGCAAGCATCTCCGTGGTGATATCAACTACGCCTGGCCAACTGCCGAGATCGCTGTGATGGGACCTTCAGGCGCTATTGAAGTGTTGTATGGTAAAGAGGCTGCCGCTTCAACTGATCCTGCTAAATTTGCAGAAGAAAAGGAAAAAGAATACCGAGACGCTTTTGCTAACCCCTACAATGCAGCCAGATATGGCTATATTGATGATGTGATTGAGCCGCGCAATACCCGCTTCCGCATTATCCGCGCCCTGCAGCAACTGTCAACCAAAAAGCTGACTAACCCTGCGAAGAAACATGACAACCTGCCCTTGTAATTGAGAATTGAAAATTGAAAATTGAGAATGAAAAATACAATTAAAATACTATTCTTATTTGGGGCCTTGTTCATGGGGTTGCAGGCTGCTGTGGCGCAGAGCCAAAGCGACATGAAACTCAACGAGGTGTTGGTGGTTAACACCGACGACTTTGAAGACGATTTCGGCCATAAGCATACATGGATTGAATTATTCAATCAATCGTATGGTACGGTGAATATTGGAGGTTGCTACCTTACCAATGACCGCAACAACTTGCGCAAATATACCATACCGAAAGGTGATGTGCTGACAAGGATTAAACCTCGCCAACATATCCTTTTTTGGGCAGACAACCAGCCGGTGCGTGGTACATTTCATCTGAACTTCACCCTGGATAC
>JAVBSQ010000077.1:0-5143 GCA_031556695.1 Bacteroidales bacterium
TTTGAATTGACATTGGATAGTAGAGATGTGTACGCATTGGTGGTGATGGATAAATCAGGCCAGCTTTGCTATCAATCCACCGACTACCGGAATAACTGGGACGGTATGGCTAGTACCGGCCCCTATAGCGGCTCTAAGTTACCGGCAGGGACTTATTTTTATGTCATCACCGGCAAAAGCGGAGATAAGAAAAGCGGTTATGTCATATTAAAATACTAAGGAGATAAAGAAATGAAAAAAATTATAATTGTTTTAGCTTTTCTCCTCTTGAATATAAGCATCAACTTTGCCCAGCCACATTTTAACGATGAGCAGGGCGGATTGAATTATCGCAACTATGAACTGTTGATTAATCCGGCTTCGTTGGGAGGTACTCAGCATTATCAACTTTCTTTGGGACTGAATAAGCAATGGACAGGGGTGGAGAATTCTCCTTTGTCAGAAATTCTACAATACCAAATGGCCATTGGACAAAATAATGCTTTTGGCGCTTGGGTTTACAATGAATCGTATGGAGCACAAAATAATACACAGTTTGCCGCAGCTTATGCTTACAAAATAAATATAAAAAGCGGGACACTTTCATTGGGCGTGAATATGTCATTGCTACTGATGAATGAAAAGGCTGTAAGTAATATAAACAACCCTAATGATCCTTTGTTTACCGGAGCTGCGGGCAGTCAGCTCGGCTTTAATGCCGGCTTTGGTGCTTATTATTTTAGTGATAAATTTTACGCCGGATTTTCTATTCCGCAACTATTAACGAATGATCTCACTACCGGAACTCCCGGCACCAAGCTGGAAAACAAGTTGGACTTTGGCCGCATGCAATATTATTTTACCGGAGCTTATCGTTTTGATGCTGGAGAAAAAATTAGTCTGCAACCGTCAGCATTATTAGAACTGTCGGGCGCTACAGACTTGGGATATGAAGTGATGCTTACGGCTGCATATTTGCGCCGGTTTGAGGTGGGTGCCGGTTGGGCTGCTCACTCCAGAGTACAAATTGCAGCAGGCTTTGCTTTGGGGAAAATGTTTCACATTCGTTATCAATATTCTCAAAACCTCGGTAATGATTACAAATATACCGGAGGCTCTCATTTTGTTACACTTAAATTTGTCTTATGAAATTACAATGTCGCTTATTAATTAGTTTACTTATGTTTGGATTGTTCTCAACAGGTCTCTATGCTCAGTTAGCAGTAGAGAAGCCAAAAGTGGAACAATATCAATTATCAAATGGCCTTACCATTATCCTTCAAGAAGACCACCGCTTACCTAAAGTAGAGGGATTTGTGGTAACCCGTGCCGGCAGTATTAATGATCCTGCAGACGCCACCGGATTGGCGCACTATCTTGAACACATGATGTTTAAAGGTACTACCGAAATGAGTACCGTGGATTGGGAAAAAGAAAAGCCTCATTATGAAAAAATAGTAGCATTATATGACCAATTGGGGACTACTAGCGACAAAAAACAGCGAGAAGCTATTCAACAACAAATCAACGAAGAATCATTGAAAGCATCTCAATATACTATTCCCAATGAGCTAACCAAGCTCTTGGATAATATAGGCGGACTAGGGGTTAATGCAGGTACTACTTATGACTTCACCCTCTACTACAGTGGATTTCCTTCCAGTCAGGTAGAGCGTTGGTTGACTATATACAGCCATATGTTTATCAACCCTGTTTTTCGCGGCTTTCAGGCGGAGTTGGAAAATGTGTATGAAGAATATAATATGTACTCAGACCGTGCCATGGAACAACTTAATGATGAGGTGAGAAAGAATGTGTTCAAGAAAACACCCTACGGACGTCCTGTTATTGGCTATGGTGATCACCTAAAGAATCCATCGTTAACTAAATTGCGTGAATTCTTTGATACCTATTACGTTCCCGGCAATATGGCATTAGTTCTTTGTGGGGATATTGATGTAGCGGCCGTAAAACCTATGATTGAAGCAACCTTTGGAAAGTGGGCGGCTAAAGCAGTACCTCAACAGGCAATGCAACCCGAAGACCCATTTAAGGGCCGCGAGTTTATGAAGCTTAAACTGGGCTCGTATGATATGACACAAGTATACTTTAGAGGCGTATCAACTTCAGACAAAGATGATATGATCCTTGATATTTGCAGTGCTTTACTGAGCAACGGACAATCAGGCTTGCTTGACGAGTTGTCGATGGAAGGGAAGGTGATGTATGCAGGATGTAGTAATTCAAGTCAAAAAAACTCAGGCGTTGTAACTTTACAATTAGTGCCTAATGCCCAGGCGTATTATGAAGGACAGGACATGTCAACTATTACTACAGCGGAAGAATATAAAAGTGCCATGAGGCAATTAGACCTCGCACGGGGAAAAGCGATAGCCGATGGTGAAAAAATTCTTTTAGCCCAGGCTAAACGTATTGCTGATGGCGATTTTCCTGAATGGTTACTCACCTCTGTAAAAAATACATTGATGAATAATTTTATTCGTCGACAGGAGTCCGTTTCTTCCCGTGCGCAGATATTAGCGATGTATTTTTCTAATAATATGAAGATAGAGGACTATGTAAATTACGTTGACCAGGTCAATGCTATAACAAAAGAAGATGTCGTGCGTGTGGCAAAAAAATATTTTACCACTAACTACATGGTCTTCCAAATTGCACCGGGTTCAGCGAAGAAAAATAACATTGAAAAACCCGGATATAAATCATTGGAATTCCCCAATGCAGAGAAGAGTTCTACCTTTGCAGAATCGGTATATAAAATGGCCACACCTGAACAAAAGATCCCCTACATTGACTTTTCTAATGATATCAAATCATCGACCCTTAAAAATGGAACGGCTCTTTGCTATACGCCTAACCGCGTTAATAATTTTTTTACACTTACACTGCGCTACGGAGTAGGGGTTCAGAAAAATAAATTGTTAAACTACATAGGTCTCTTAAATTCCGGTGCTGCCGGTGCCTGGAGTGCCCAAGAATTTAAAGCTAAATTGGCCAATCTGAATGCCAGCTTGTCGGTTCGCGCTGATGATAGTTATACATACATTACAGTAAATGGTATTGATGAAAGTTTTACCAGAGTATTGCCTTTAGTGAATGCTTTTCTAAACAACACGGTGCTGTATCAGAATCAAGTATCACGCTATGCCGAGTCGGCCCGCTATCAACGCAAACATGAATTGGAGGATCCGGAGACTATTTCTAGTGCGTTAAATCACTATATTATGTATGGTAAGGAGTCGGACTACATTGATCGTCCTTCATTGCAAGAGCTTAGAAAGATGAAATCAACGGATTTGGTTGTGGCGTTTAAACAAGCTACTCAATATGAGGCGACCTTCTTCTATACAGGTACTATATCGCAAACACAGTTGGAGCAACAGTTGGAGCAAGGACTAAGAATGCCTGCAAACCCGCTGAAAAGTGATGGTTTAATTCTGAAAGAGAAAAATAAAGTGGCCGAAAATACAGTTTATTTGGTTAATGAATCTTCTCTACAGGCACAAGTTCGTCTGTTTGCCATTGGCAAACCATTTGAGCTCAAAGATCAGGTTAATATTACAGCCTTTAATACTTATTTTTCTAATGGATTTACGGGCTTGGTAATGCAAGAGCTTCGTGAGAATCGCTCTCTCGCCTATGGCGCCGGCGCCGGTTATGTAAGTCCCCAGTTACCCGGGAAGCCAAGCTATTTTTATGGAGTGGTGCAAACCCAAAGCGACAAGATACCGGTAGCGATGGAAACCTTTATGGGACTTATTCGTAATATGCCCGAGAAGGCAGACCGTATGGCTAATCTGAAACAATATCTGAAACTTTCTGCGGTAAACCGTCCGGATTTTCGCGAATATGCTACATATATAGAAGATGCTAAGCGTTTGGGCTATACTGAAGATCCGCTGAAAACTTTATTGCCGAAATATGAAGCGCTGCAGTTTAGTAATATTGCTGATTTCTGGTCACAAGACATTAAATCATTGCCCATTGCTACAATGATTGTTGGTAATAAAAAGCAAATGAATCTAAAAGACTTGGAGAAATACGGAAAAATAATCGAAATTAAAACAAAAGATCTATTCAGCAAAGAAGAAAATTAATGTTGAGTGATATAATTGACCATAAATAAAAAAAGAGCGATATCGCTCTTTTTTTATTTATTTTACTCGCTCTGAGTACTCACGGGTTCGTGTATCCACTTTTATTTTATCACCCTGGTTGATGAATAGGGGAACCATGATTTCAGCTCCGGTGGCAATAGTTGCATTTTTTTGAGCATTCGTAGAAGCCGTGTCGCCTTTTACTGCCGGCTCCGTATAGGTCACTTCCGACTCTATAAAAGGAGGAAGTTCGCAGGTTAGTACGCGCTCTTCATCTGCCAGAATCATCATCTCTACATATTGGCCTTCAGCCATCAAGTCTGCATTGTCCACCATCTCCTCTTGCAAGTCCACTTGCTCAAATGTTTCATTGTGCATGAAATGGAAGCCCGATTCATCTTTATAAAGAAATTGGTACGGACGGCGTTCAATTTGAATAATTTCTACTTTTTCACCCGCATTGTAAGTGTTTTCTAACATTTTGCCGTTCTCAAGATTGCGCATCTTTACTTTTACGAAAGCGCCGCCTTTACCCGGTTTAACATGCTGAAACCATACGATAGAACAAGGTTTTCCATTATATTCTATACATAAGCCGTTTTTAAAATCTGCTGTTGTTGCCATGTTTTTTAAAAATTAGTTTGCTTCGTCACTACATTCTTCGCAATGACGTTTAAAATAAGCCGTCCCAGAAATGAAACGGCTTGATCTCGCTATATAAAACGGAGGTTTTAGTAGCTGCGTTGTACACGTTCACGGGCTACTGATACATTGATAGTACGGCCTCCTTGTTCAGAACCGTTCAATGCATTGATAGCAGCGTTACCCTCGTTGTCGTTAGGCATTTCTACGAAACCGTAGCCTTTAGAACGACGGGTGTCACGATCGGTAATAATACGGGCAGAAGTAACTTCGCCGTAAGCTTCGAACATGTGTTTTAATTCGTCATTGCCGGTCTTAAAACTTAACCTGGATACAAAAATGTTCATTAAAAATAAAATAAAAAAATTAATAAAAAAATTCTTGTTTTTGCCATTACTGAACAA
>JAVBSQ010000048.1:0-3311 GCA_031556695.1 Bacteroidales bacterium
TTCCTGGGGGGCACCAACGTAATGATTGGCGGCCCTACCGGCGCTTTAATGGTTACGGTATACGGCATCGTAAGCCAATTCGGCATGAGCGGACTTATTGCTGCCACGGTGATGGCCGGGATCATTCTCATCGTTATGGGACTGGTGAAGGTGGGCAATATCATAAAATTCATACCCTACCCTATTGTGGTGGGCTTTAATAGTGGTATCGCCGTATCTATCTTCTCTTCACAAATAAAAGACTTTTTCGGATTAAATATAGGTACCATTCCGGTGGACTTTAGCGACAAATGGGTGGCCTATATCAGTAATTTCCTTAGTCTTAATCCTATAGCCTGCGGCATAGCCCTGCTTTCCCTGATAATACTGATTTTTTGGCCTTATGTCAGTAAGAAAATCCCGGGGCCATTGGTGGTTATTATTATCATGACCATTATAGTACAAGCCTTCGGCCTTAATGTAGAAACCATAGGTTCACGTTTCCCTGCACTAGTGGGTGAAGCGGGTCTCCCCTCTCCTAACACCGTAGTACTTGACGCGAAAGCCATACGTATGTTGATACAGCCGGCGCTGACCATGGCCCTGCTCGGCGCTATCATCTCCTTGATGACCGCCATGGTGGCCGATGGGGTTACAGGACGGAAACATAACTCGAATACAGAACTGATTGCACAAGGGGTAGCCAATATTGTTACACCGATATTCGGCGGTATTCCCGTTACCGGCGCCATCGCCCGCACCATGACCAACATCAATAACGGAGGTAAAACACCTGTTGCAGGTATCATTCATGCAGCTGTACTAGTCCTGATATTCCTCTGCCTAATGCCTTTAGCCGCTTATATACCTTTGGCCTGCCTGGCGGGTATTCTAGTAATGGTGGCCTACAATATGAGCGAGTGGCGTTCTTTCAAAGCACTCCTGCACAACTCTCGCGCTGATGTTATTGTACTCCTTACGACCTTTCTCCTCACCGTTTTCATAGACCTGGCCACGGCAATTGAACTGGGACTGCTAATGGCGGTTATTCTCTTTATGAAACGTGTAACCGAAACCTCAAGTATCTCCGTCATTCAGAACGAAATCAACAGGCAGGATTATGATGATGCTGTTGATAATGAGGTGCTGAATATCCCCGACGGCATTGAGGTATATGAAATTAACGGGCCTTTCTTCTTCGGACTGGCCAACACCTTTGATGAGGTAGACCATAATGTAGCAATAGCTAAACGCCCCAAAGTACGTATCTTGCGCATGCGCAAAGTACCTTTCATTGACTCTACGGGACTGCACAATCTCCGCAACCTCATAAAACGCTCTAAACAAGAGAAAATCAAGATAATACTCTCCGGAGTAAGTGCTGACGTTTATAATACATTGGAGAAATCAGGATTAGCTGATGAGATTGGTAAAGAATTTATATGCAGTAGTATAGACATTGCCCTGGAGAGAGCATCTCTACAAATATGAGGATCATAACCATCATATTAGTGCAATTTCTTGCTTATAGTCAACTATTTGCACAGAATATTAAACTGGGAAAAACTTCGGACGAGATCCATGATATTAATTTCCGGAACGAACTGAAAGCCGAGCAGTATGATCGTGAATTACGCACAGAAAAATACAAGGCACGAGAAGAAAAAATATTTAAACGAGTAGAAAACAAACAATTAGTTGAAGAGGCTAAAATTGCCAAAGCAGAAAAAAAGGCCTTACAGCGTCACATGAAATTTCAATCGAAAGAAACACGCCGACGTATAGCACAGAATAAGAAAAGAAGCAGCCAAAGTTTTTGGAAGTGACTCGGAATAAAATCGCTTATTCAAATAAAAAGTTTATCTTTGCAAAATAACGAGAGTTCCGGACCAAAACCGGAATTCTTTTCTTTTTAAATAGCTAATAGTAATTGTAATTATTTATTTTGATAGAAATGTCCAAAATTATTTATCTAACCGAGGAAGGCCTTCAAAAAATACGCGCCGAGGTAGAACATTTAAAAAGTGTAGAACGTCCTGCCATATCGCGACAAATCGGTGAAGCGCGCGACAAAGGAGACTTATCGGAAAATGCCGAATACGATGCTGCCAAAGAAGCACAAGGTTTGCTGGAATTAAAGATATCCAAACTTGAAGCCACACTAGCCAATGCCCGTGTGATGGACGAATCGCGTATAGACCTCTCACAAGTGCAGATTATGACCAAGGTGAAAATACGCAACACCGCCAATAAAGCAGTGATGGAATACACCCTTGTAGCCGAGTCGGAAGCCAACCTCAAAGAAGGAAAACTGGCTGTAGGAACCCCCATTGCCAAAGCATTGATGGGAAAAAAGAAGGGTGACATCGTTGAAGTGACCGTTCCTTCCGGCGTGATGAAACTTGAAATTCTAGATATCAGCAAATAAATGGCGAGCATTTTCACCAAAATCATTAAGGGTGAAATTCCCTGTTACAAAATAGCGGAAACCGATCGTTTCTTCGCCTTCCTGGACATTAGCCCTCTTAGTAAAGGGCATACCTTGGTAGTACCTAAACAAGAAGTTGATTATATATTTGACCTTGACCCTGCATTGTTGGGCGACCTTATGCAGTTTGCTCAAAAAGTAGCCGGAGCACTGAAACAGAGCGTAGCGTGTCAACGCGTGGGCGTAGTAGTAATGGGACTGGAAGTGCCTCATGCACACATTCACCTGATCCCCATGAACAGCGAGGCCGATATGAACTTCAGAAATCCAAAGTTACAACTAACTTCTGATGAATTTACCGCACTAGCAAAAAAAATAAACAATAATTTTTAACAATGAAAAAAATTATTTACCTCCTCGCTATCGCCACCTTATCTTGGGCTTGCTCTACCTCTACCGCCGATATTTCCGGTTGTATAGATACCCCTAACACCAAAGTGAATCTCAGCAAATTGGGTGCCAGTACACAAGTGTTGCTTGACACCGTACGCACGGACGCTAAAGGTTGTTTCCGCTATAAATTAAAAATACAAGATAATGAACCTGTATTTTTATTAGTAAAAACCGACAGTGCACACATCGCCACTTTGCTCGCAAATAAGGGCGAAAAAATACAACTAACGGCACAGAAAAATACTCCTCAATATACAGTCTCCGGGTCTGAAGGTTCACTACAACTACAAGAATTAAACAACAATTTCAATACTTCCATGTTGAAATTCGACTCCTTATACCGTGTATTGAAAATTGCAGAAGGAAGCAAAGATTATGCAGCTATCTATAAAAAAATAAACCTTGAATTAGGTGCTGTATATGTAAAACAAAAACGTGAAACAATCAAGTT
>JAVBSQ010000080.1:0-12508 GCA_031556695.1 Bacteroidales bacterium
AGATAAAGATAAATTAAAATTACCTGTAGAGTTTTTGAAACGTTGGTTGCTTAATTCCAAAGAAGTCATGTTGAACCAATCACAAATTGATAGAGACTTTGATGCTTTTGCTGACGACCTTCGCTGGCAAATGATTCGTGGTTATATTACCAAAGAGCAAAACCTGAAAGTGGAGCACGAAGATATGTTGGATCATGCCCGCAGAATGGCTCGCTACCAGTTTGCCATGTATGGCCTGAACAATGCCCCTGAAGAGCATGTTAACCACTATGCCAATAGTATTTTGGCCAATGAACAAGAAATTAAACGTATCTACGAAAAAGTGGAAGAAGACAAAGTGGTAGCTTATATCAGAAGTGTAGTAAAGCTTGATGAGAAAGATATTACTATGGAAAAATTGCAGAAACTTTACGAGGAGAAAAAATAATGCAAAACGAATTTCAAAAATACGCTGTTAAGCATGCGGGTATCAGCAGTCTGAGTTTACATCGTTACAATTCAATGTATGCAGGGTATATTAACCCGACCATTATTGAAGAACGTCAGTTGAATGTGGCCTCCATGGATGTGTTTTCACGCCTGATGATGGACCGTATTATCTTTTTGGGTGTTCCCATCAATGATGATGTGGCTAATATAATCCAAGCACAGTTGTTGTTTTTGGAATCAACGGATTCTACCAAAGATATACAGTTATACTTGAATACCCCTGGCGGCTCTGTTTCTGCCGGCTTAGGTCTTTATGATACCATGCAGCTGGTGTCGTCCAACGTGGCAACTATCTGTACCGGCATGGCTGCCTCTATGGGCGCTATTTTGCTCACTGCCGGTAGTGCCGGTCGCCGTTCAGCCCTGCCGCACTCCCGCGTGATGATTCATCAACCCATGGGTGGAGCGGAAGGACAAGCATCAGATATTGAAATCACCGCCCGTGAAATCATGAAGTTAAAACGGGAATTGTATGAAATCATTGCCCACCATTCCGGCAAACCTTATGAGCAGATAGAGAAAGATGCTGATCGCGATCATTGGATGAGTTCCAAGGAAGCTTTGGAATATGGAATGATTGATGAAATATTGGTGAAAATGAAAAGCGTTTAATAGTGGCTAAAAAAGAAGAAATTAATTCCAGATGTAATTTTTGTGGCCGCACAGCCGGTCAGGTGCCATTATTGATTGATGGCCCCGGAGTGGCTATATGCAGTGACTGTGCTAAGGGCGCAGCACATATAGCTGATGATATGTTGCGTAGAACACAGCAGCAACAGATAAAAGAAGAAACTACTTTGCATTTGTTGAAGCCACGTGAAATTACTGAACAGTTAGATCAATATGTGATAGGCCAGGACGATGCTAAAAAGTATCTTTCGGTAGCTGTATATAATCACTATAAACGCATTAACCAGCCTCGGAAAGAGGAGGTTGATTTAGAGAAGTCAAACATCTTATTGGTGGGTGCTACGGGAACAGGAAAGACACTCCTTGCCCGTACTATAGCGCGTATGTTGCATGTTCCTTTTGCTATTGTTGATGCCACCGTGCTTACAGAGGCGGGTTATGTGGGCGAAGATGTGGAAAGTATTCTTACTCGCCTGTTGCAGAATGCAGATTATAATGTGGAGCGTGCACAAAAAGGCATTGTATTTATTGACGAGATAGATAAGATTGCGCGTAAGGGCGATAATCCTTCTATTACCCGTGATGTGAGTGGGGAAGGCGTTCAGCAAGGTTTGTTGAAGCTATTGGAAGGTTCTATAGTGAATGTTCCTCCTCAGGGTGGACGCAAGCACCCTGAGCAAAAGATGATAGCGGTGGATACTAAAGATATTCTTTTTGTTTGCGGCGGCGCCTTTGAAGGTATTGAACGCAAGATAGCCAATCGCCTCAATACGCAGGTTATTGGTTATGGTTCTATACACAAAACAGCTAATATTGACAAGAAAAACTTATTGCAATATATAGCTCCGGCGGACTTACGCAGCTATGGACTGATACCTGAAATTATAGGTCGTTTGCCTATTCTAACTTATCTGCAACCGCTTGACCGCAAGGCTTTGCGTAGTATTCTCACCGAACCGAAAAACGCTATTATCAAGCAATATGTTCAACTGTTCAAGATGGACAGTATTAAACTGAGCTTTGATGAAGAGGTGTTTGATTATATTGTGGACAAGGCAATAGAGTTTAAGCTGGGAGCTCGCGGACTGCGTTCTATCTGTGAGGCTATCATGATTGATGCTATGTACGATTTGCCTTCTGAGAATAAGAAAACAATGCATATTACCAAAAAATATGCGGAAGAGAAAATGAATAAATCGGTTATGCTACAGATAGGAGCATAATAATTTTCATTTTCTATTTTATACTATCAATCCTTTTTGTAATGGGAAATTCCGGTTTGGGAATTAAGTCAATACTCTTGCGTTGTGATGGTATAATAGTACGATCACATATATCATAGCGACTTTTAGGCCTGTCGGCATCGCGCCAATTAAAGCCTTTGAGGCGCTCCTGTGCCTTAGTCACCTTGTAAAGCGGGTGCACAGAGATATTGGGACTATCCAGGTATTTTATGCGTGACATTTTGCGGTTATGTATATACACCTGCATGTTTTTACTTTCGCCAAAATTAATGTCGGTGATTACACTATCCTCTGCCATAAAGAAAATGGTTTGTACATTACTTTGTACGTCCATCATGTACATTTCGTTTTTGCGGAAATGGGCATACATATCGCGACTTTTCACCTGGTTATAGTGATTAGTGTCTTCTTGAGATAGAACAAAGGCATTATTTAAAAATTCAATTTGCTCTATTTCTTGATTTTTGGCAATGAAACGAATTTTGTCGGAGGAAATTTGATGCCGGTCGTTCCACAATACAGGGTTGTGGTACATTTCTCCTAAGGTGTCATTTAGGAAGTAGACGAGTGAATCACAGGCGGCCTGGCCATCACTGCGGAAAGCACGCATATTGCGGAAAGCATACATGTATTGCAGAACGGAATCAACAGGAGGTACAATTGTTGTGCTATCCTGGCGAGAAGAGTCAGAAGGATGGTCTAAAGGTACAGGTCCGAAGTTTTTTTTGCCATTGGTTTTTGGAAGGGTAGTTTGTTGTTTTTCCTTCTCTGTTTTTTGTGGTGATAGTGTGATGGGGCGTGTTGGTAAAGGTAAGAGGAATATGTGCCGTTCCAAGGGACATAGTAGAGAGTCGGGGAAGGGCATGACATTATCTCCGGAGATTTTTTTAACAGCTAGAGAGTCTATAAGTACAGTATCTTTAGCATAGAAAGCCGGATTTTTGACGGTGACAAATCGTAAAGTGTCTGCCCGCAAAAAGAGCGTGTCGGATTTACCCTCTTCGTCTACTTCATAATAAGCGACAGCGGGGCGGCGGGTGAGTAATATGTTTTGTGTCTCATTAACCAGGTGTGCTTCGTCACCGAAGGCCAGTAGGGAACGCGTAGTATCTAGTACTTGTATATTGCCGTAGAGATCGCTTGTTTCTTCTTTCCGGTTGTAAAAAATACTGTCGGCCCACATTTCTTGTTTTTCCGATAAGACATAGGCTTTTTGTGAGAAATAAAAATAGTCACGAGGCTTATCGTACCAGCCATCTTCGCAGGAGAGATAACCGTCTTTATGCCAAATGGACGTGGGGCCGAGAAAAATAGCCAGTTCTTTGTCCGTGCGGTAATGAAGGGAGTCGGAGTGAATTTCATATTCTTTGTTATGCATCTCTACTTCTTCGACGAAACGGGCTAATTTTTTGTCGGAGTAGTAATATCCTTTGTCGCTCTCCAGTATATTACCGGTGTCGGCCAAGGTGCCGCCATCATAGAAATAAGCAGTATTCTCTTTGGTATTAAAATCAAGCTTTGTTGTGCGCAGAACGGCTTTTTCATCTTCCAACCGTACGAGTTTTCCGCGTACCTGCCCGATATTAATATTCCCATCGTAGTCCAGGGTTTCGCCGTGTAGCTTGGTTTTATTTTTGATGATAAGAATGTGTCCGTATGCTTTGAAACTGTTACTGCCTATAAGGTCGGCACTGTCGCATGACATTATGGCTTCGTTGTGCATGAACTGCACATTACCCACAAAGCGATTGATGGTTTTTCCTTCATGCGGAACACCACGCATGGCGTCGGCGTGCAGAATGTCTACTACCTTGCGATTACCGGGGCCTTGGGCTAACAGCGGGCAGTAGCTTACGAGGCATAGTAATAAGAGATAACAGTTTCCTCGAAACATAGGGTAATTACTTTATCCAGCCTTTACGTTCGAAGTCACAACCGGTATACAAAGGATCTATGCGCAGGTAAGTATAAGCTTGTTTTTGTGTGATCCATTTGTTTAGATTCTCTTGTTGTCGAGACTGTTTGGCTATCATCTGTATGACATTGTAGTCGTCAGTGATGTTTGCCGTATGTGACGGGATAAGGGTTTCCAGTAGTAGAATTTTGTATTGGGTTTGCCCTTTTTTGTCCAGCGCTTCAAATGGGCGTGAAATATCTCCGGGCTTCATACTGCGTAGTATGTTGTAGTCTGCAGGGTCAAGCTGGTCTTTTTCAAATCGCGACGACATGGTTTGTTCATTGATTACCAATCCACCGTTCAGGTTTGATTTGAAATCTGTTGAATAGTAAAGGGCCGCCTTGGCAAAAGTAATACTGTCCTTACGAATTAAGTCAGCCACGCTGTCTAGTTTAGCAAATGCAGTTTGACGTTTGTCGGAGTCAAATTTAGGTTTTAAAAGTATATGCCGGGCATTAAACATATCTTTTCCTTCTTTATTTATAAGTTGTATGATATGGTAGCCGTATTCGGTCTCTACGATCTGCGAAACTTGTCCGGGCTTAAGTGCCATGGCAGCATCAGCAAAGGCGGGTACAAAATCTTGTGATGACATTAGGCCAAGCTCTCCACCACGCTTTGCGGAGGCAGGGTCTTCAGAATATAGGATGGCGAGCATGCTGAATTTTTCGCCATTGAGTACGCGTTCACGTAGGGCTAAAAGTTGTTCTTTTACTTCAAATCGTGCGTCGATAGAGGGGGGGGTGACAACAATTTGGCGAATGGTGTATTGGTCGGGAATAACAGGGAAGCTATCTTTAGGTGTTTTTTTGTAAAAACGTTCCACGTCAGAAGGGGAAATAGAGGCGTCCTTCATCAATTTTTGTTGCATCAATTGAGTGAGTATTTGTTCTCTTATAGGTTCGCGCCAATCTTGCTTGAGTTTAAAAATCGGTTTTTTAAAATACTCTTCGGCTGCTTTTTCTCCACCTAATTGAGAAACAATCATGCGCACGCGGCGCTCTATTTGTTCATCAACCATAGCATCTTCAGCTTTTAAGCTGTCAATGCGTGCTTGTGCCAATAATAATTTTTGTAGCAATAGATTTTCAAATACTTCACATTTCAGGTTCTTATCGGAAACAACGCCTTGCACGCGCATCATCATCACTTCTGATTCTACGTCGGAGTTTAGTATCATTTCACCACCTACTACCGCTACTACTTTATCTATTAGCCCGTTTTGTGCGGTGAGCGGAAGGACGAGAGAAATAAGGAGTAACGGTAGTATAAAGGCTTTTCTTAAATGAATATTATTCATTGATATAAATTTTTAGTTGATGGTTATCCAATGCTTCGTTGTATGCATCGTTAGCTATTTTCTTCAAGAAATCTTCTTTGAGCTTAATAAGAGATACTGTCCCCTTTTCTTGTGGTTGTTCCACCACATGTGTTTCGTTATCTTTTTTCACATCACGAATTACGAGTATGTGTTGTGCATTATTGTCAACAAGTTCTAACAGTGTATTGTTATTCTTTATAGCCGTTTCTAATGCTTCTACAGAGAAAGGAAGGTTATTAGCATAAAATTCAAGGTCTTTCCATTGGTCTGACAGATAATTTGGCTGTATGTGTAAGCATGCACATAAACTGTCCACCTGTTGCCGCCCTTTGTATGGCCTTAGTACTGATTTTAGCTTGCCGGCATTGGGGTTGTTATTTGGAACATTAAAATAGACTACTCTTATGAATGTTTTTTCTTCTACCATGTTGCCAGGTGTTTCTTCAGCAACAACGGCAGGCTCTTCCACGACGACGTCTTGTACATTAAAGCCTTTTTCGAGACATTGTGTTTCATAGCGAAAAATTAAGAGCGCCATTCTGTAGTCTTCCATTTCCCTGGAAATATCTTTTTTGTTATTGTCCAGGTGTTTTTCGGCCTTGGCTGCCATGACACATTTACGAGCCCAATTGTTGACATAGTTATTGATAAACTCAATGCTGTCGGCCTTGCTGAGGCCACGTGGAAAAATGCCTGCAAGATCAGACATTCTCAATTTCTTACCATCTATTTCAGCCAGCAATTTATTTTCTTGATGTCTGGAGAAAAAATAATTACAAGATGAAAGCAGTATAGTTGCAAATAGTATATAATAAATATTTTTTTTCATTAGCGACTATAGTTTGGGGCTTCACGGGTAATGGTTACATCATGGGGGTGGCTTTCTACCACGCCTGCTGCTGTTACACGAATGAAGCTTGCTTTTTTTAGTGCTGCAATGTTTTCGGCACCGCAATAGCCCATGCCGGCACGCAATCCACCAATGAGTTGATAAAATACTTCGGACAGGTTTCCTTTGTAGGGAACCTGTGCAACGATACCTTCAGGTACCAGCTTTTTGATATCATCTTCCACGTCTTGGAAGTAACGGTCCTTAGATCCGTTTTGCATGGCGTCAATAGAGCCCATGCCGCGGTACGATTTGAATTTACGGCCATTGAGGATGATGGTTTCTCCGGGTGATTCTTCTACGCCGGCAAAGAGGGAGCCGGCCATCACGGTATCAGCACCGGCGGCAATGGCTTTCACTACGTCACCGGAATAACGGATTCCACCATCGGCAATAACGGGAACGCCTGATCCTTTAAGAGCTTTAGCTACATCATAGATAGCAGTAAGCTGAGGTACACCCACACCGGCCACCACGCGGGTGGTGCAGATGGAGCCGGGGCCTATGCCCACTTTCACCGCATCGGCGCCATGGTCAACGAGGAGCCTGGCTGCTTCGGCAGTGGCTATATTGCCCACTACTACTTCCACGGAGGGGAATGTCTTTTTTATTTCTTTTAGCATATTCACCACAAACATGGAGTGCCCGTGGGCGGTGTCAACCACTACGGCATCAACACCGACTTTCACCAGTGCATCAATTTGTGTCATGGTGCGACTGTTTACGCCAACACCGGCAGCTACGCGCAAGCGTCCTTTCTCGTCCTTGCTGGCGGTTGGGTTGTCTTTAACCTTAGTGATATCTTTGAAGGTCAACAGTCCCATAAGCCTTCCGTCTTTTTCGATAACCGGAAGTTTTTCTATTTTGTGTTTTTTAAGAATAGCTGCAGCCTGTTGCAGGTCTGTTCCCATGGGGGTAGTAATGAGGTTTTCTGATGTCATTACGGTGGCGATGGGGGTGGACATGACGTCTTGGAAGCGAAGGTCGCGATTGGTGACAATGCCGATAAGGATCATGTTATTATCCACAACGGGAATGCCGCCTATTTTATTTTCGGCCATCAAACGTAAGGCGTCTCCTACAGTGGCATCTTTATGTATGGTGATGGGCTCAAATATCATGCCGTTTTCAGCACGTTTTACCTTGCGTACTTGTTCCACCTGTTCTTCAATGCTCATGTTTTTGTGAATAACGCCTATGCCGCCTTCCCGCGCCATGGCTATAGCCATAGCTGCTTCCGTAACGGTATCCATAGCCGCCGATACGATGGGTGCATTGATTTTTATATGCCGCGAAAACATGGTGTTAACATTTACATCGCGCGGCAATACTAATGATTGTGCAGGAACTAAAAGTACATCATCAAAAGTGATGCCTTCCTGGGAAACTCTATCGTTGAGAAATGACATAATTATTAATGTTTTAATCTACAAAGATACAAAAAATGTGCTAATATGCAAATGTGCTAATATGCTAATGAAGCTACAATCAGTGCCTTTAATTAGCACATTAGCATATTAGCACATTTGCATATTAAACAGCCGTCCTTGGCAGGTGTTGCGGTCGATAAGGCGTTGGTTGAGAAGGCGTAGAAGCTCTACATTGCGGAGTTTGCCCCAGGGGGTGGACTCAATAAAGCGTGGCGGTACTTCATTAATGAAGCGCTCTATGCGGATATTGGGAGATAAGCACTCCAAAAAATTAACAAAAAAGTCAAGATAGCTATCGAGTGTAAAGCTAATAAAATCATTAGGGTGTTCTGCGAATTCTTTAGCAATAGCTGTTCCTTTAATGATTTGTAGTTGATGAAATTTGACGGAGGTGAGGGGTAGGGGCGATATGATGCCGGCCATGCTGAGCATGTCATTTAGGGTTTCGCCCGGCAGCCCGAATATAAAATGCGCTCCGGTCCAAATGTTACGTGCGGCGGTTTCTCGTATGGCCCACTCTGCTTCAGCGTAGCTGTGCCCACGGTTAATACGTTGCAGCGTGCGGTCGTGACATGACTCTACACCATACTCTATCTGCACGAAGTGCGACTGTGCCAGTTCCTGAAAGTAATCTAACTTATCATCATCTACGCAGTCGGGGCGCGTACCTACCACGATACCTTCCACGAGAGGGTGGGCTAAGGCTTCGCCGTAAATATTTTTTAATTCGAAAAGTGGGGCGTAAGTGTTTGAAAACGACTGAAAATAAGCAATGTATCTACTGGCACGAGGATAGCGAATAGTATGGAACTCAATACCTTCCTCAATTTGTTGAGTAATACTTTTTTGCGGATTACAATAGGAGGGGGTAAAAGCTTGATTGTCACAAAAGGTACAGCCGCCAATAGACTTACTCCCATCGCGGTTGGGACAGGTGAAGCCGGCGTTGATGGCTACTTTTTGTAACCGGCTGCCAAATTCTTGCTTGATGTAGCCGGCGTAAGAGTTGAAGCGTAAGGCCTGCTCGCCAGACATTTATGCTTTTACTTTAACTACGATTTTACGAATGGGGCCGTTGCCAATCATAGGTGCATGGGCATCATGCGGGAAGAAGATGGCTATATTGCCGGGTTCAAGGGTGAAGAATACTTCGGGAATATCCTGGTAAAAAGCAATATCCTTGTTACTATCGTAGGGAGTATGTACCTGTTTGCAGAACCGACGGTCCAGATAGCCAAATGATTCAGATCCTTTTACGAGTATTTGTATATCGATGTAAGAATCGTGCACTTCGAGTTTGGCGTCTTTAGGATCCTTGCCGGGCTTTTCAGTTACTGAAATGTAAACATTATCGCCATCAACTTCATGGCGGCCTTCGGTCAAGTTTTCCAAGGGCTGTTGACGTAAGAATTTGAATGCTTTTTCAAAGCCGGGGTTCATGGAAAAGTAGCGTTCCAGTCCGAGGAAAGAATCGATAATCATAATTTAAAAGTTTACGGTTAACAAGTTTGCAGTTTACCAAGTTTAAAGTGCAAAGATAAGAAATTTTATTCGTACCTTTGTCCTTCAATTTTTAAAAAGAATACACTATGGCTAGTATCCGTAACATTAAAAAAGACATTGATTATCTTGTAAGTGAAGTAGTTTCAGACGCTTGTACTTTTATGGTGGTTTATCCTGAAAAGAAACAGGAAGAAGCTTTGGCTATCATCAACGAAACGCTTGATTTACGCAATAGTTTGATTACTCGTGTTAATCGTCCCGAAGGAAAAGCAAAGGTACACTATAAGGCCATCTTTAATGACTTGTTGAAAGGTGTTGACGACGCTTTCCAAAAAATTAGCGCATTGACGAAATAAAAAAATAAGGGCGGAAAATTTTCCGCCCTTATTTTTTATAATGATTGTTTGCCCTCGACCGTAACGTTGGGGGCAATCTTTTTTACAAGCCCTTGCAATACGTTTCCGGGACCGAGTTCCACAACAGCTGTCAGTCCGTCGTTGACCATGTTTTGTACCGTTTGTGTCCAACGTACCGGAGCAGTCAGTTGGGCAATAAGGTTTTTCTTGATGGTAGCAGGGTCAGTATAGGGTTTGGCATCAACATTCTGATATACGGGGCACACAGGCGCATTCAGTGTAGTTGCCTGAATGGCTGCTTCAAGTTTTACACGGGCCGGTTCCATCAAGGGAGAGTGGAAAGCACCGCCTACGGGTAATATTAAAGCACGTTTAGCACCAGCCGCTTTCAATTTCTCACAAGCTTCTTCTACTGCTTTCACAGCACCTGAAATAACCAATTGGCCGGGGCAGTTATAGTTGGCAGCTACTACCACGCCATCTATTGAGGCGCAAACTTCTTCTACTTTGTTGTCTTCCAAGCCAAGCACAGCAGCCATGGTAGAGGCTTCCTTTTCGCAAGCTTCCTGCATAGCCATAGCACGGGCGGCCACGAGGCGGAGACCGTCTTCAAAGTTCATAGCACCGGCCGTTACCAAGGCGGAAAATTCACCCAGGGAGTGGCCGGCAACCATATCGGGTTTGAAATCAGGAAGCGACTTTGCTAAAATAACAGAGTGCAAGAAAATGGCGGGTTGGGTAACCTTTGTCTGTTTAAGGTCGGTGTCAGTGCCGGCAAACATGAGGTCGGTAATGCGAAAACCAAGGATTTCATTGGCTTTCTCAAACATTTCTTTGGCTTGGGGTACGTTGTCGTAGAGGTCTTTTCCCATTCCTACAAACTGGGCACCTTGGCCGGGGAATACATAAGCTTTCATAAAGATTATTTTAAATTCGGCAACAAAGATAGGAAACAATGAACAATGAATAATGAATAATGAATAATTTTTATTATCTTTGTGCCTCAAAAAATATTATGGCCGTGTAGTTCAGCTGAATAGAACGTCAGATTCCGGTTCTGAAGGTCAGGGGTTTGAATCCCTTCACGGTCACCAACTTAACATATATGTAATTCCATATATGAAATATTTACTCTTTTTTTGTGTAGTAGTTACTTTGTTGGCCACAGGCTGTTCAACAGGGGAACTGACCCGCGAGCAGCAACGTGATGCCGTTTTAGCGCAGATTAAAGCACCGGACATACCGGAGCATACACTTTCTATTCTTGATTTCGGTGCTATGCCTGATGGTGTAACGGACTGTAAGCCCGCTTTTGAACAAGCGATGATGAGCAACACCAATGGTGTACATATTGTGGTGCCCGAAGGGATTTATTTTATTGATGGGCCCTTGCATCTGCAAAGTAATGTATGTATTGACTTGCAAAAAGGTGCCGCACTAAAATTTACGTCCAATCCTGATAAATACCTGCCCGCCGTGTTGACGAGTTGGGAGGGTACAATGTTGTATAATTACAGTCCCTTGATTTATGGCTATCAGCTCGAAAATGTTTCTATAATAGGAGAGGGTATTATTGATGGTAATGCGGCGGAGACGTTTAGCACCTGGCGTTCCACCAACCCTGCCACCGGAAAAGAACTGCAGTACACGGCGCAGCAACGCACCCGTGAGATGAACCATAACAATACACCGTTGGAGGAACGCCGTTTTGGAAAGGGTGATTATCTTCGTCCCCACCTGTTGCAGCTGTTCGAATGCAAGAGTATATTGATACAGGGCGTAACCATGACCAACTCTCCGTTTTGGTGTGTGCATTTGTTGAAGTGTGAAAATGCTACGGTACGTGCCGTAAATTTTATTGCCCGTAATGTTAATAATGACGGTATTGATCCTGAATACAGCCGTAATATATTGATTGAAGATATGAGCTTTGATAATGGCGACGATAATGTAGCCATCAAGGCAGGCCGTGACCATGAGGGCCGTACTACAGCCATGCCTTCGGAAAATATCATCATTCGTAATTGTAAATTCAAAGGTTTACATGGCGTAGTAATTGGTAGTGAGATGTCGGCCGGTGTGTGTAATGTGTTTATTGAAAACTGTAGTTTCGGCGGCTACTGCAAGCGTGGTATCTTTTTTAAATCTAATCCCGACCGTGGTGGATTTATCAAGAATATTTATATCAATAATGTGCATTTTGGAGAAGTGGAGGATTGTTTCTATATCACATCTTTTTACCATGGAGAAGGTAAAGACGGTGGGCATTATACCGATATTAGCCATATTTATGTAGATAGTCTTTCTTGCCGAAAAGCCCGCGCTGGCGGTATCATCATACAAGGATTCCCGGAACTGCCGGTACATGATATATACTTATCGAATGTGCGTATTGATACCGTACAGCATTCATTGAGCATTACCAATGCGAAAAATGTTATAATGAGCAACGTAATCTTTGGGGAAGAAGCCGGGGTGCCTACTCATGCAAAATAAACCACTTTCAATAGAGCCCGAAGCTGATAAATAGCCAGTTAAAATCACACTAATCGTACCGGGAGCATAGTGCTGTTGTTAATCCTGCTTATTGCACCAATTTTCCCTGGAAATAAGTTTGTTCTACCTTTGTGTTGATGATATCTTCCGGGGCTATTTTGGAGATGTCACGGTCTATTACAATAAAGTCGGC
>JAVBSQ010000079.1:0-7293 GCA_031556695.1 Bacteroidales bacterium
AACCTGTACATTAACGTTTCCCCCTAAAGTAAACACCAGTGTATCACTAATGATATTAACTCCCGTTTTAAATTTTATAGCCTCTACCTTATCCTCCGCATTCATACGAAACATCCTAAGGTGTGCATTGGATTTTTTGGGAGGAGTAAACTCAGAGTAAGCCGTGCAGTAAAAGACGTCATCAATAAAGAAAAACTTCAGGGGAAACTCTTTCATAAACTTTTCCAAGATCTTTGCCACAGAAATTTCCGCATCAAGAGGATAATGACCGAATTCAAAGTCTGGCAACACCGTTTTATAGCCCTTGATATATTCACTTACAAACTCTTTCACCGTTAAATTTTCACGATCCAGCGGTTTTTCAAAAGGTTTTCTTTTGATACTCCAAGCCTCGTTCTCACACTCTATCACGCAGGGAGTAGCAAATGATACACTTTTTATATAGCCTTCGAATACCGGAATAGAGGGGAATGCTCTATTATAACCCAAATAAATTTCAACAGTATCTCCGGATTTAAAGATTTTTGTCAGGTCATTCTCCTGTCCTTTGTCTTGGGCATATTTACGGGGCAATTTGACTTGGCAGGTATCCGTAAGATTATCCATGGATGTTATGATATTCACATTGGATACATTATTGAAAGTATACTTCTTTCCGTCCTCTTTTTTGGTAATGATTATATTGCAACTTAAAAAAAACATGGTATATTTGTGTAAATTTTACATATGAAACTCACTTTCTTCATTTTATGCCTCACTTTTTCACTATTTTCATCCTGCAAAACACAAGAGCAAATAGAGTTGGCAAAACAACGAAAAATGAATCCTGAATTATTTGCCTATTTGGAAGATCCAAAGAACCGACGAAATATTGATGAAGAGGAAAAAGCCTACAAGATTTACATAGACAGTCTTAACGCTACTCCCGAAAAGATAGCAGAGCAGGAAAGATTTTACAGGTTAGTCCCCATACCCGGAACAGACGGACTATTTGAAGATCCTGTAACAGGCAGTATAGCCTACAAAGCCGGATCTTCACGTACAACATACCTCGGCACTCCTGTCACCTACGAATCCAAACCTACTCAAAACCCCGACGATCCCAATGCTTCTACTCCTCTTACCTCCGGTATTTCCGGGTGTGAATGCAAGGGACTACCTTTATATGGGAAAGTACGCGTAGTCAACTCTTTTGCCACATTCAAAGTCAAAGTCGTAAGTTCTTTTGCCGACTTAAATGTAGAAACGGTTAACTCTTTTGCCACCTCATGCGGGCAATGGCAGTTTGTAGATTCTTTTGAAGACTTTTCTGTGGAATTTGTGGACTCATTCGAAGACTTTTCTATAAGTTATGTCAATTCATTTCCCGGAACAAATTAAAGAATAGTAAGATTTATGGCTGAGTCGGAGATGAAAGAAAGTTTGTATTCTTTCGTATTAACCAGCGAACTTGTATTACCTTGCGGAATGGAATATTCTTTCAATACCAATTTTGTAATTCCAAAAGTCAAAAGATAGGGAGAACCCACTATAACATAGCCATCATCCTCAATGCACTGTCTCAATAAAAAAAGAATGTCCAACGGCGGTGTATTTTTAAGGCTCCCTACAAGTAAACCACTCATAGTAATGTCATAGTCCTGGGCACAAACATATTCTTTCACCGTTCCTTTCCGACCAATCAGAGCTGTTTGAACAATCGTATTTTTTAAAACTACATCTATCTTCGCATTTACCAATGCACACATCCATAGACTAGAAGATGATTTAAAATAAACAACACCATTCAAATCTGTAATCATTTGTGACATATTAGGCCAACGTATAGATTGAAGGTCGCCCAAAAAATTGTCTATCCAAGCAGTATTCCAAACACCGGCTCCTAATTCCGGTATATGAGATTCTGTTTCAGTGCTTGTTTTAGGGTCTTTATTAGTATCAGCCATCAGATTGAATAATTAGTATCGTTAATAATTGTTTGTAATGCTTCGGTTAGTTGCTGCATAAAGTCACGGTTATCCTGCGGGCTTTGCCCTGCCTCAAAGGTATTGTTTACCGTACCAATCAAATGCTCAAAAGTGATGTTGTAATTCTTCGAAGTAGTATCGCCACCCGCAACATTATATTGCTGCTGCTCCAATAGGGAAGTGTCAATAGCGCCGGAATATAGTTGTTGTATAGTTGTACTATTATTCACTTCTGGTGCAATAGACTTATCCGGAAAATCGGTTGGCATCAAATATTTCTCTACACTGAAAAGCGCCGGAATGGTGTTGTTTAGGGCGTGAAAACTATTTGTCTCTGTCGTATTTACATAATATTGCTCAGAGGGCTGTAATATGTTGGCTATGTTTGTTTTTTCAAGCACTTCCACCTCTTCCGGCACTACTGTATCACCTTTTCTCCACATATTATCTGCATTCTTTGCAGCCGAAAAATCCAGCATTGGTGATTGATCCTTATAGATTGTTTCCATGATCGTAATAGTGTTTTTTGGCACTATAACTGTAGAAGACGGCTTATCTGCCTGTGCCTGCTTCACTTCATTTCCCGGCAAGGGTTCATCTTGCTCTAAAGCTTGTGGCCACGCTGTATTTACAAGGCCCTGGCATTGCCCATACAGGCTTTTCAATGCTGCATCAAATCCAGTAAGCAAACGGTCTATCGAAAGGTACGGAAGCCGCAAGGCTTCTGTTGCTGAAGTATAAGTTAAATTATTTTCCATAGATTATTATTCATCATTGTCCTTTAATGGCATGCTTACGCACAAATACAATATCATTCCAAGCCTCGGCCAGCTCTTGCAGGCTCATCTTGTTCAAAACCTCAGGCGTATATTTGAGGTAGTAACGCACATAGGCACGCAAGAGCCGGTATTTATAAGAGATAGCCCCCGCCAAGTCGTGCCTTTCGGACACGCTTGGCTTCTCTATCTTAGCGAGGGCTACAACTCCTCCAACCGGCCATCTACCTTCCTAATAATATTACCCAACCATTCAAACAGGCCTATACGGTAGGCATCGTCTTTTTTGAATTCTTCATCACCGGCTACCCAACAGTTCTCCACCAGGGCGGAATCGAATTTGATGGCGCTGCCGCCGGAAAGCACCCTGCAGGCATCAATCACCTGCAGGTCGGGAGCTTTCAGTATACAGCTTTTACCATCTGTGGCGGTGTAACGGAACACTGTTCCGTAGCGCTGCTTATAGACAGCTATTTGTTCAGGAGTAAATTCCATTAGACCGGTATTTAGGCGTTCCAAATAATATGTGAAGGGACCAAAGGCAAGGTGATTTCAAACTTCATATCGCCTTCTTTGGCCGACATGGTGTTTTCGGAAAACTGGCAGTTTTTAATCACATGTTTTACAATTTTATTATTGCCTGGGGCTGCAAAGCAGACTACGATATCAAAAGTGGGGATATCCTGCAAGCGTCCAGTAGTTGATATTTGGCGCAGGCTTTCCACAGCGCTAAGCAAGAGCGTAATGGAGGCAGAAGCTTCAATCCGTCCATAACCGCGGCCAATGGGGGTTTGCCCTGTGCCATAAATATTTTCCACTTTTTGTTTATCACTGTATTCAATAGCCGTTACAGCTACCTCATTCACACCTGCAATATTGGTGATAACACTTGACCAACCATATTCCAGCCCGTTGATCAAGGGCATATTTCTCAATCCGTTTTCCATATTATTCTAGATTTGTTGTATAACCGATTTTCACATTAATAGTGCGCATAACACCAACACCTACTTTCTGAACCACAAATTCAAGGGTGGAGGTGGCCAGCACGTTTTGGTCAGGGTCAATGGTTACCTTATAGCCCGAGAGCTCGCCGGCACGTTCCATATCCTCCAGTTGGCGGCCTGCCAATTGCTCGAGGTAAGTTACAGTATCAGGGCGCAACTGTCCCGTTTCGGCATTCACATACAAGGGGCTGGACAAATAGGGTAAAAGGTAGGTGCGTATGCCGCGGATAGCCTTGTCGATGGTGCGCACGCTTTCAATGTACGCATAGTCGCTGGTGGGCAGGTCCATGGTATGGCTATCGATCCAGAAGCTGCCGGCTAAGCCCGGGTACTTTACTAGAAAGAGGAAACGTTGGTCGTCAAGTGCTTCGAGCACACTTTTGTCGAGTTCTTTAATCAAGGAGCCGTCAGCCAAAGCAGGGGTGTTGATACCTGAAGGAAATTTTTGCACCCAGGCAATGCTTTCGTGCACGGAAGCGGCACTAAGGGAGCCCAACGCCAAACCGATAGTCGTTACCGAACCTTTTTTATTCACCTTGGCAAAAAGTTCAGCACCTACACTATCAGGATCACCATCCTGGGCAATCACAACGGATACGTTGCATTGTCCGGCTACGGCCATTCCTTCCAAAGCTTCAGCATCTTCAATGTTGGCAGCATATAGGATATACAATGGCGTATGCTCATTTTCCAAGGTTTTAGCTACACCCTGCAAGGCGGTGAGGTCAGCCTGCGACAAATCCTTTCCGGGAGCATACACGGCTATCTGGCGCAAACGGCCTTCAGCAAAATTTTGCATCTGTTTCACTTCGCGAAAATCATAATTGCTTTCCGGTTCGGCAAAGAGCCCTACATAAAGGGTCATGCCCGGATTGATACGCAGGGCCTCGCTAATGTGGTAGTGCAAGGCACGCACACTCCAGTTGGCCTCATTGTCATTTACGATGCCCAGCTCTTCGGCTTTTTCAATGGTGCTTACGCCCTGCACGCATTTGTCGGCAGTAAAGCCGGCAGGCATGTCAGTGTTGGCCATGTACATGAGAAAACCGCTGATGTGGTCTTCGCCCGGTAGTGTTTTGGGCACACCACCCTGCCCTTTGATAAAGTTTAGTTTGTTCATAGAAATATAATTGAAAGTTGAAAATTGAAAGTTGAGAGTGAAAAGGCAAATGAACAATGAATAATGAACAATGCCCTTTAATTCGTAATTTGCAATTCGTAATTTGTAATTGGAACGTAGTGATCATCGGCGGGGGCATCGTAAAGGGTGGTTTTAAATTCGGTGCAGGAACCTGCGAAAGTAGTGCCGGAGAGAATGGTTTCGCCGGTGCGGATAAGCGGCTGGAAATGGTTGCCGGAGAATTTTTCGAGTGCGCGGAAAAGCTCGTCCTGCCGGTGCAAAAGCATCAGGCTCTCCGCCTTCCGGTCATTGGCATTGAAGTCGGGGTTAACGGGATTTTGATAGAGGTGGATAGCAATAAACGCCACACCCATGTAATAACCTCCGGCGGTAGCGCCTGCCCAATCAATTTGTTTGAATTCAATCAATGCTGCGGGTGTAGGAAGAGCCGCCATTGCAGACTCTTCGTCAAACTGCCCTTTTTGCAAATCCACATATTGCAGGAAAGGCAGTTGGCTGCATAAGCGGTCATGAATAGCTTGGTAAATTTCTGTTTGCATAGCGTTGTGTTTTTAACGCTGCAAAACTATGCCCGTTTGTTGAGAATAGGGCAATTTTGTCGGTAAGTGGCAGAGTTACTGACATTGCAAATTAGCCACAACGAGACACAAAGCCTCATGGGGAAAAGGGTTCTAACCCCATGTATACATTCACGCGATGCACCAACTGCACAAACACGGGATCATTACCCTCTTTTTGTTCATTATACTTATCCAAACAATACTTAACGCTATTGTGTTTGAGGTTCACCAATGTGCCTAGTTGGGAACGGGTGTAGTTCCGGTAAATATATTGGGCGTGGTAGAGGAATATTTGGCGGGCATAAGCCAAATCTTGATGACGGCGGTTTGATTTCAGATCGCAGGGATTGAAGCCAAGAGTAACATAAATAGCCTCATAGAGCCGGTTGATATCATCAACATTTTTGGGGATGATTTTTGCGCTATAGCCATGACAAATAGCCTGCAGTTCCGCCTGTTTATCCGGCGGAATGCGCTCTACATTATTAATCACCAACTGCTTTCGCTTTCGCATAAGCCGGTGCTATAAGGTGTAGAAATTATGCTCCCGATACCGATGCTTTATCGTTATAGGCATATCATTTCGTTAGGCTGCCGGTAACAAGCGATAACATCCAGTGCTTGTTAATAGCTATTATAATCGCAAATATATGAAAATGATATGAATAACAGAAATTATGAACGAAATTTTAACAACTTATGAATAGGTGCTAAACAAAAAAGCCCGGATATTCTCCGGGCCATTAAGCTTGATATTTTGTAGCGACTTATTCGTGTAAGGTAAATTCGTAGCCTTCCATGATGGGGTTGTGCAATACTTTTTGGCATACCTCCTCTACTTTCTCCTCTGCCTCCGCCTTCGTGGCAGCCTCTACCTCCAGGGTAATGTGCTTACCTATGCGCACATTATTCATAGTGGTGAGCCCCATATTATGTATTACATTGGTTACAGCTTTTCCTTGAGGATCGAGAAGGGCCTTCAATGGCATAACGTTGATTTCGGCGATGAACTTCTTCATATAATGGTTAATTGTTAATGGTTAGGGATTAATGATAGTATTGCGGAATAAATAATATAGCTTAAAATGATTAGCATAACGGCAAGGGTAAACGCTTGTCCGATAGTTAATGTAATGAGTACAATAAGCAGGCATATCAATATAAAAATATAACGGCTGAGGTTTGGCTTAAATGCAAAACCTTTGAACTTCAAAGCCAGCATGGGTATTTCAGTGACCAGCAGCAGCGATAATATAGTCGATGCCAAGACTATGGACGGAGCGTTCACAAACACATAGAGCCCGGGGTGCAGGCAAGCATACATCAGAAATGAAGCTATGAGCAAGGCATTAGCCGGAGTCGGTAAACCGAGAAATTGATCACTTTGGCGAGTGTCAATATTGAATTTTGCCAAACGTAAGGCCGAAAACAAGGCTACAATGAAGGGGAAGAAAGCAAAAAGCTCCCATCCTATAGTGCTTAAATCGCCTGCAATGTTATTGCTGAGCGCCATATTCATCTCGTAATAAAGCATGGCTGCAGGCGCCACCCCAAAGCTCACCATATCTGACAAAGAGTCCAACTGCTTGCCTATTTCCGAGTAGGCTTTAAGCAAACGGGCCAGGAAACCGTCGAAGAAATCACATACGGCAGCCAAAAATATGCAGTAGCCCGCAAAGAGGGTCCAGCCGCGCAAAGCAAAGACCACCGCTATACAGCCGAAGAGTAAATTCAGCAAAGTGACGGTATTGGGAACAAAAGATAATAAGCGTTTCATTATTTTTATGTACTTTTACCGAACAAAAGTAAGCAAAAATTACGAATTACAAATTACGAATTACG
>JAVBSQ010000175.1:0-3064 GCA_031556695.1 Bacteroidales bacterium
TCGTACCTTGCAATTCTCCTTGATGGGTGCACGTGATTTATCTATTATTAATACCCCGCCGCCCAATCGTCACCCCATTGTTACAGAGGTGCACACCTTTCAGGAAGACATCATCCGTAATGCTATTAATTATGAGATAGAACGCGGAGGACAGATTTACTTTCTGCATAACCGTGTACAGGATATCAAATCCGTAGAAGATATTATTCGCCGTTTATGTCCCGGCATAAAAACTTGCATAGGCCATGGGCAAATGAAACCCGACGAATTAGAAAAAGTAATTCTTGACTTCATGAGTGGCGACTACGATGTCCTCATCAGTACTACTATTATTGAAAACGGTATTGATATTCCTAATGCTAATACCATCATCATTAACCAGGCGCAAAATTTTGGACTGAGTGATCTGCACCAGCTGCGCGGACGGGTAGGGCGCTCCAATCGCAAAGCCTTCTGCTACCTTTTAGCGCCACCCTTTATATCCATGTCTGATGAGTCGCGCCGCCGCCTCAAAGCCATTGAAACATTTTCCGATTTAGGCAGTGGTTTTAATATTGCCATGCAAGACTTGGATATCCGTGGTGCGGGGAATATATTGGGCGGTGAGCAAAGTGGTTTTATTTCCGATATAGGCTTTGAAACTTATCAGCGCATATTGAACGAAGCTTTACAGGAATTGAAAGATGAGACCATCCGCACTGAAATTGATGAGGGAACTTACCGTGAAACCGACTGGCCAGGCAATGAACGTTATATCTCTGACTGCGCCATTGATACCGACATGGAAATTCTTATTCCCGATACATATATAGACAATACAGCTGAGAAGATTCGCCTTTACAGGGAATTGGATAATACAGACAATGAAGAAGCTTTGCAGAAATTCATACAAGCCATGACCGACCGTTTTGGCACGCCCCCAAATGAAGTTAATGACCTCTTTGATATCGTTCGTTTGCGCTGGGTGGCTATGGATCTGGGCTTTGAAAAAATTATTCTGAAAAATAAATTGATGATTGCTTATTTCATCAGTAACCATTTGTCGCACTACTATAGAACCCCTTTATTTACACACGTTTTAGACTACATTCAATACCACCCGAAATTATTTAGGGTGAAAGAGCAAAACGAAAAACTCATACTCACGGCGGACAATGTGAAAACCGTAAAACAAGCTACTGATCTTTTGTCTAAAATGAAGCCATGAAATTAATTATCGACATAGGAAATTCCGGTGCCAAGGTTGCTGTAGCACGCAAAAATCGCTTGGTGGCTATTCAGCGCTTTGAGCAACTTTCAGTAGAGGCTTTGACACCCCTTTTGGAACGCTATCAAATAACAGCCGCCATTTATGCTTCCGTTGCAGCTTCTTCTGATAATGAAAAGACGCTGTTGGATTGGTTGAACAAAAAGATAGATAAGGTTATTTTGTTTAACCATCAAACCCCGCTTCCGATAAACAACAACTATGCTACTCCGGAAACTTTAGGAGCCGACCGTGTGGCCGCCGCTGCGGGTGCTAACTTGCTTTTTCCTCATACCGACTGCGTGGTTATAGACTGTGGCACAGCAATTACTATAGATTTTTTGAATAGCGCCGGCGAATTTTTAGGCGGTAATATTTCCCCGGGTTTGCAAACCCGTTTTAAGGCACTGAACACCTTTACAGGTCGTTTACCACTCGGATATGTAACAGATCAAGTCCCGGAAATGGGTGTTGATACTATTTCAGCTATTTCCGCAGGAGTTTTACAAGGCGCATTGCTTGAAATAGAGGGATATATGGAGAGAAACCCACATTCCCGCTTTATCATCACCGGAGGAGACGCACTTTTTTTTGCAAAAAATATAAAAAATCCTATCTTTGTAGTTTATAACTTGGTTCTAATAGGACTTAATAGGATTCTAGATCATAATGCAAATATCATATAGGTTTATATATCAATTCATTGTTGTCACTTTATTGTCTCTTGTAGTCACTACTGCTTTAGCACAAAATGAAGATGCGATCAATACATTTACGCCCTATTCGTTCTATGGTTTGGGCGATTTGTCTAAGCCGGGTACTGCTTACAATTTTGGTATGGGAGGCATAGGAGCAGGTGTGCGCACTTCCCGTCAAATTAACTTTGTTAATCCTGCAGCACTGAGTGTACAAGATTCTTTGTCGTTTATGATTGACTTCGGAATGGAAAGTCTGAACTATTACTCGACTTACAATTCGTCATTTGACGATAAACAGCACAAAGCTGCATCTAATAGTACTAATATTCACCATGTTGTGTTGAGTTTCCCACTGTTTCGGCGTGTTGTCATAGGCGTAGGCTTATTTCCATATAGTAATGTGGGATACAACATACAATCTACCGAGTTGCGGCCTGATATTATAGCCAACACCGGTAATATTTATTACAACTATGTAGGTGAAGGAGGTATCAGTCAGATTGCCTTATCCATGGGTGCCCGCATAGGTAAACATTTATCCTTAGGTGCTCAAGGACAATATTATTTTGGAACAATTGACCGTTACACCATAGTACGTTTTACTACCAATTCCTCATTCTCGGATCTAGTAGCCGGCGCTTCTTTGAAAGCCGGAAATTTTGGAGGATCTTTGGGTGCACAATATGAGTTTCCTTTGAAAAACAATATGTTTTTAACCTTGGGGGCAACCTATCAATTCTCCACTAAAATAGGAAAGCGGCTGGTTGATTTTGCCCTGTCGGAAACAGCTGGAACCATTGACACTGTTAGGTTAAATGAAACCACGCAAGATGGTATGGCTGTGCCACAAACTATTAGTTTTGGTTTGTCGGTGGGTAAGCATAATGTTTGGATGGCCGGCCTTGATTATGTCTATCAAGATTGGCGTGGAACCAGCTATAGTCAACAATCACAAAAAGATTTTCACTTCTTTCAAGTAACACCCTCACACCTCTTGAGAGCCGGTGTTGAGTGGACTCCCCGCCGCTACGATTTCCGTAGCTACCTTAGTCGCTGCACCTACCGCATGGGGCTTACTTATGAACGCACCTACATGAGCTTTGATGATTATCAGATTAAA
>JAVBSQ010000083.1:0-4771 GCA_031556695.1 Bacteroidales bacterium
GACTTCCTTGTGAGTAACGTAACATATACACATCACCGCCACCACCTTCATTACCGCAAGCTAATACAGGGCGTTTGCCTATAGCCTGCATAATATTGACGGGCTTAGCCTGTTTATCATTGAAAGTACTCATCTCCGTGGTGATAAATAAATCATTCACACCGGTAGTATCTTTGTACACGTACTTATTACCGGAAGCAATCACATTTTCCGGTTCTATGCCATAAAATGCTTTAGAAATGACACGTACAAAGTCCGCAGTTCCGCCGGTACAGATATACACTTTAAAACCGTTATCCTGCAAATACCTTATCAGCTCCAATTGAGGCTGGTAGCGGATACCTTCGAGGCGACTGTTGCGTTTGGGATATTTGTAAGTAGCTACAAACTGCTCTACCTCGGTTTGAAACTCCATAACCAAACGATTAGCCTGCGAAGCATTCATCAAAACAATAAAGTCTTTGATGCCCATCTTTTGTAAATATGCAGTATCTTTGTTGGCTACAGCTTTAAAAGGCTGTTTTTTGGCCAAAGCCGGATTTTCTTTTAATAATTTGCCTATTTGATGGAACATAAATTCAACCTGCACCACAGGCTGTTCCGCCCATAGTGTACCATCATTATCAAAGGTAGCAATACGGTCTTCAGGAGGAATATAGCTGCCTGAGTTTTGAGCCGTTACTTTTGCCACATAATCAATTATTGCCTGCTTGGTAGATGTTTCATTCCACGAAGGAAGAGGATCTTTATACACCATACTGCTTTCGGGTGAATAATTGCAGGCCACAGTGGACAACAAGAGTGCCACTATCATTAATGTAAAATACCTTGTCTTCATACTTTTTATTTTTATTATTTGCAACTTTAATTCCACGGTTTTTGCGTCTCCGATATCAAGGGATTAGCCGCATCTTCTTTCTGCTTTTTTTTATACGCCATTGCTTGCAGATGTCTATTCCTTAAATAATGATATAAAAGGATCAAAAGCCTTTGTAAATAATACAGCAAAAATAATGCCAAAACTACAAAGGCGGCAAAAGTGTACCAGTGCAAACCTAAAATCATGAGTGGAGAGTGTGGTTCCGGCTTTGTTTTCAACGGCTGTGTGGCCTGCAAACTATCCCGCAAAGTAGTCAAAATGCCTAAGTGCGGATTAGCCGCCACATGCACCTTCAACGCCTCGGTGGACTTCACATACATTTGATTTGTGTAAGGATTCCACCATGACACTGTAATGGGGGGTATAGTGAAATCACCTTCTTTCTCAAACAGGTAAGTGATGGTTTGGGTACTACGGCCATTGGCATCATTATCATCGCGCATATCTTTCAGCTCCGGCGACTGAGGATAAGTACTCGCCCAATCCACCTTCTCTTGAAGGGTAAGGTCGGGGATAAATTGAGGCAGGGTACCTTTAGCGTCCACTGTAACGATTCTTTTCACCACATCGCCCACTTTAACCTTATCAACCGGAGTGCTCCAACCCTGCCGAAGATCCACATCCTTAGCAACAAACCAATCTCCATTTTGTTTCAACCGGTCAGGCACATCTCGTACGGCAAACGACTGTTCCGGTGTGTTCACCGTTATTTTTCGGGGGGTAGCACTTCCTTCCGGCGGCGTTGCGGCAGTGACACTTATGGTTGGAATAATAAAGTCTCCCGCTTTATAAGGAAATACGATATAATAAAATTGTATGCCTGAATATTGTTTTCCATCTATATAGAATACACCGGGTGTGGTGCGGCTAAAGGAAAGTACAAACGAGTTAGGAATTTGCGGATCATTAAACTCCGGCGGGGCGGAAAACCAAGTAGTGGTATATAAGGTTACAGTTACCTTAAATGGTTGCTGTACATATACACTCCTGCGGCTCAGCTCCACATTGGCAAAAGTATTTTGGGCATACAAGCGCCCCAGCCCCCCAAGGGGAAATAAAAGACAGAGGCATATGTATATAATTTTTCTCATTATTTTAAAATTTTCCCGCAGAACTCGCAAATTTACGCAGATATGAAATGCGGGTTTTCATTTTCAATTCTCCATTTTCAATTAATGTCTTTCCCCTCTTTGACGTTGGGGAAGTAGCGCTGCTGTTGTATTTGAAAGCGGCGGTGCAAAAATTCGCCCGGGTCAGCATTAGTTTGTTGCATCAATATCTTTGTATCAATAGGCAGGCTGGTTTCCATCTTAAAATCTTTAGGAGGAAATTTTTGTTCCTTTCCTCGATGTATATCACTCTCGGTCTCATCACTCAGTCGATCGCCTGTTGTAGGCATCTTCTTCACCTCCGTGTCTGAGGAGAGCTGCTCGTCCTCCGTAGTAGGCTTGCGCTCTTTCAGCGTTCCTTTACCCCTTCCTTTTACCGAGTCGGCAGGCGCTTGATTATAGCGGCCCAATTGCTGCATTGCCAATTTATAATTATGCTGTCCGGCGGCAGAGGTATCTAAGGCAAACAAATAAGCAGCGGCGTCATAATCACCTGCTTTATAATAAGCCACCGCCTTGTGGGCATTATCGGTATATAAATCGGCCGCCTTGGCATAATCGTGGGCATTGTACCACAACTGCGCCTGGTAATCGGGCGTATACCACCAATTGGGGTGACGGCTATCAGTACCACAAGAAATCATTGTAAGAAGCATAAAGGGCAGCAAACACCATTGCACTACCCAACCCCTGCGAAACCAGAATAAGGCGATAAAAGCGGCCGGAACAAGGAAAATCCAACCCATATCGTCCCATTCGTTGGCATCTTCTTTTTTATCTTTCTCAAACACCAAATGCTGACTGATACGTTGGGCTACCCCTTCCACATCTGATTTATCCAGGGTAATACCGGTAACGGTAATTTTTTCGTTCTGCCGGAGATTAGCCAGCGTTGCCGCCGACTGTTCCGAGGAAGGCGAAAACAAAACCACCTCCACCCTATGAATAGAATTATTGGCAAAATTATTTATTTGCACGGCAGCCGCATCATCAATAACATCAGTCATTAGCAACAAAGTACTGGGTGCCTTCACCTTAGCTAGAAGCGTATCCGCCATATCCATTAAAAGAGCATAATTGGTGCCTTGTACAGGCATCTCCCAATTGAACAAGCTGCCGGTGTGGAATTTTATAATTTTATAATCCCCGGTGAAAGGTAAGACAGGGTGAGGGGTGCCGGCAAAGGCCAATAAACCGGCGCGGGCGCGTGGATTAGCGTCTAGAAAATCGCTTATCTTCAACTTTGCACGCTCCAAGCGATTGGGTTGTATGTCGGTAGTGAGCATGGACTTTGACATATCCAGGGCTATGAGTACCACAGCGGGAATTTTTTCTCCGGGAATGGCTCTCTTCTTCCAGGTGGGACCGGCTAAGGAGAAGATCATGCAGGACATTCCCACAAAAAACAACACCACCGGTAAAGCAATAGCGGAACGGCTGCCCTTGCTAAACATGAAGGGTTGCAATGCCGGAGCAATAATATCTTTCCAATTTTTCTTTTCACGGTTGGTGAATATCAATAAGGAGATAATCAATACCAAGGGGATAAAGATAAAAAATGCAGAGGGACGGAGGAAGTGAAAATTGCTCATACTTGTAAACATTATTGTCTGAAAAAATGTCTTCATCGCTCCCTCCTCCCCTGCATTAAATAAAAAATACCGCTCAACATATAGAATAATAAAGCCAAGGCTATGGATAAGGTCAGAGGATACATATAAAGCAGTACTATGGGTTTATATGTTTCTTCTTCATATTCTATGGGCTGTAGCTTATTCAGTTCGGCATATATCTTCTCCAGCCCTTGTTGGTCATTAGCATTAAAATACTTTCCACCGGTCGCTTCCGCTATGGCAGTGAGTGTTTTTATATCAATGGAATAGCCACCTGTAGTAGTATTCCCTATGCCCAAGGTGTAGATAAGGATAGAATCCTTTTTGGCCACCTGGGCTGCATCTAAGGGTGATATTCCCTTTCCGCCGTCAATACCGTCAGTCATAAGCAGCATTACCCGTTGTTTCACCAGGGTATCTTGCCTGAATATTTTGATGGCAAAAGCAATGGCTTCGCCAATGCCGGTCATTTGTCCCGCCATACCCACCTCTGTTTGGTCCAAGAGCCAGTTCACCGCCTCCGGATCTGTAGTGAGCGGCGCTTGCAAGTAGGCATGAGTGGCAAACATCTCCAAACCTATTTGGTCACTTTTACGGTCAACAATAAATTTTTTCGTCAGCTGTTTTACAGCTTCCCAGCGTGTCATGGGCTGTCCGTCCACCTGCCAGTCACGCTGCGCCATGCTGAACGAAATGTCAGCAGCGATAAGGAAGCTACGCACTGTTTTGGTGCGCTTGCCTGGTTGCCCTGCCAGTTGAGGCGAAGCGGCAGCGGCAATCAGCGCTACCCAGCATAAAGCGGCAATCACCCATGCCAACACATTTTTGCGTGATACCCAAGCATTGCGACGGCCATGCTGCCCCGACAACTCCTTTGCCCTATGGTAGAAAGGAGCAATAAGTGCAGAGCGGCGCTTACGCAATACCGGCAGTAACCAATACACCAAAAAGGGTAAAGGAAGCAGCAGAAATACCCATGGATAGGCAATTTCAAAGTGCATGGAAGTATGAGGGTCAATAATCATAATATATCAAAAATTCCGTAGGGGCGTATTGCTTACGCCCGTATTTGGGGCGAATACGATTCGCCTATTATTGGGGGCGAATACGATTCGCCTATTATTGGGGGCGAATACGATTCGCCTATTATTGGGGGCGAATACGATTCG
>JAVBSQ010000181.1:0-20937 GCA_031556695.1 Bacteroidales bacterium
ATCAAAAAGAAATAGAAAGCGGCTATGAAAAAATAGAAGGCCTTTACAAAACCTATCAGAACGACAAGGTGCTACTCACTGAAGACATGAAAAAACGCCGCGAGGAAGAGATTATTACCCGTGAAAAAGAAGTAAAAGAACTGCAACGTAAATATTTTGGACAAGACGGCGCTATGACCAAGAAAAGCGAAGAACTGCTTAGGCCTATACAGGACAAGGTAATGACTGCTGTTAAAGAAGTGGCCGCCGATGACGGTTATGCTATTATTTTAGATGCCGCCAATAACCCTAGCATGATATACACCAATCCCAGGTATGATATCAGCGATAAGATCATAACTAAACTAGGATATAAATAAAAGATAAAAAATACTATACAAACATGAAAAAATTACTTTTACTTGTAATGATGGCCGGCATTATCGGCACCGCTTCTGCCCAGCAAAACTATAAATTTGGACATATCAATGCACAGGAACTGATTGTGTTGATGCCCGAGCGCGATTCTGCTACTACCAAGATGGAAAACTACGGCAAAGAATTGCAAGAACAAGTGGAATCCATGCAAGTGGAATTCAACACTAAACTAAACACCTATCAACAAAAACAAGCTACCTGGACTGCCGGTATCTTGGAAGCCAAACAAAAAGAATTGCAGGATCTTCAAGCGCGCATTCAGGAGTTCCAACAAACCGCACAAGAAGATTTTCAAAAAATGCAACAGGTGCTTCTTCGTCCGGTAATTGAAAAAGCCAATAAAGCCATTGAAACAGTAGCTAAACGCGAAGGTTTCATTTATATCTTTGATATCAGCGCCGGTAGTATTCCTTACTTCAACCCTGAACAAAGCGTTGACTTATTACCTTTAGTGAAGAAAGAATTAAACATTACCAAAGACGTTCCTACCGCTGCCCGTCCCGCAACAGCACCGACAACCGGAGCAAGACGCTAATATGAACAGGGCGGCTCCCATCGGCTTATTCGATTCCGGCATTGGCGGATTGTCGGTATGGCGCGAGGTTGTCCGTTTACTCCCGCATGAGCGTACTGTGTACTATGCCGACACGGCACATTGTCCCTACGGCCCCAAAACACAAGACGAAATTATTGCGCGGGCAAAACATATTACAGAATGGTTACTGGAAAAGCAGGCAAAAATTATTGTAGTAGCCTGCAATACTGCCACCGCAGCAGCCATTGACCATTTACGTGAAAATTATAAGACTACACTTTTTGTAGGCATGGAGCCGGCTGTAAAGCCGGCTGCTTTGCATTCACAAACCGGCGTAGTAGGCGTACTAGCCACCCGCGGCACCTTCAAAGGCCGTCTCTACAACGCAACAACCGAACGTTTTGCCGCACACATCAAAATTATTGAACAGCCCGGTGACGGGTTAGTAGAGCTCATAGAAGCAGGAAAAATAGATAGCACCGAGATGAATACCTTGCTGCATCAATACATAGATCCTATGTTAACTGCAGGGGTTGATCATATCGTGCTGGGCTGTACCCACTACCCTTTTCTTATCCCCTCCATACAAAAAATTACAGGTAATAGGGTGATATTACTTGATCCTGCTCCGGCAGTAGCCCTGCAGGTGAAAAACCTGCTGGAACAAAATGGGCTGCTCAACACCTCCGGTGAACCTGCACAACACGACTTTTACTCCGACGAACAGCCCTTCGAACTACAGAAACTTGAAATATTGAGACCATAAAACCGTGATTTTTTTTGAATCTTTGAATTTTTGAATCCTTAAATTTGATTCTTATGACACCTGAACATTTATTTTGGTTTATCCCCGTAGCTGCCATCTTAGCATTGGCTTTTGCATGGTACTTCTTTCGCAACATGATGAAAGAAAGTGAAGGTACCGATACTATGAAAACTATTGCACAGCACGTGCGACAAGGTGCTATGGCTTACCTGCGTCAACAATATAAAGTAGTGACTATAGTATTTGTAGTGCTGGCCATCTTCTTTGCTTTCCTGGCCTACGGCCTCGGCGTACAGAACGAATGGGTACCCTTCGCTTTCCTCACCGGTGGTTTCTTCTCAGGGCTGGCGGGCTTCATTGGTATGAAAACCGCTACCTTTGCCTCAGCCCGCACGGCCAATGCCGCACAACGCTCCCTTAACAGCGGCTTGCGCGTAGCCTTCCGCTCCGGCGCCGTAATGGGCCTCGTAGTAGTGGGCCTCGGACTCCTTGACATTTCTATTTGGTACATTATCCTCAACTACTTTGTAGAAGAAGTGGATAATGCTCAAAAAATGGTAATTATCACTACTACCATGCTTACCTTTGGCATGGGTGCTTCCACCCAAGCCCTCTTCGCCCGTGTAGGCGGCGGTATCTACACCAAAGCAGCCGACGTGGGCGCCGACCTCGTGGGTAAAGTGGAAGCAGGCATTCCCGAAGACGATCCGCGCAACCCCGCCACCATCGCCGACAATGTGGGTGATAACGTGGGTGACGTAGCCGGCATGGGCGCCGATCTTTACGAGAGCTACTGCGGCTCTATTTTAGCCACCGCAGCCTTAGGTGCCTCAGCCTATTTCATGGTGCCGGAAATGCAGTTAAAAGCAGTGTTTGCCCCTATGCTAATCGCTGCTGTAGGTATAGTGCTTTCTATATTTGGAATTTTCCTGGTACGCACCAAAGAAGGCGCCAATATGAAACAACTACTCGGCGCACTGGGCAAAGGTGTAAATGTTAGCTCCGCACTCATCGCCATCAGCACCTTTGCCATTCTATACATATTAGAAATGGAAAACTGGATAGGTATCTCCTTCTCCGTAATCAGCGGTTTGCTGGCCGGTATCATCATCGGACAAGCCACTGAATATTATACCTCACACTCCTATAAACCGACACAAAACATATCCAAAAGCGGCACTACCGGCCCCGCCACTGTTATTATCTCCGGCATTGGACTCGGTTTTATATCTACCGCTATTCCGGTAATGACCATTGGTGTAGCCATCATCATGGCCTTCCTGTGTGCCATCAATTTTGACGTTACAAACATGCTCACCGCCCAAAACCTTAGCTTAGGCCTATATGGCATTGGCATCGCTGCCGTAGGTATGCTCTCTACGTTGGGCATCACGCTGGCCACCGACGCTTACGGCCCCATAGCCGACAATGCCGGTGGTAATGCGCAAATGAGCGGTTTGGGTGAAGAAGTACGCCAACGTACCGACGCCCTTGATGCACTGGGTAACACCACTGCCGCTACCGGCAAGGGTTTTGCCATAGGCTCCGCAGCCCTTACAGCACTAGCACTGCTGGCTTCCTACATTGAAGAAATAAAAATCGGATTTCAACGTATCGGACAAAACGTACTACCCATTCCCCTACCAGACGGCAACACTATGAATGTAGACATGTCCAAAGCTACTATTGTGGACTTTATGAACTACTACCAAATCACACTCATGAACCCGAAAGTGCTCATCGGCGCTTTCATCGGCTCTATGATGGCCTTCCTGTTCTGCGGTTTAACCATGAATGCCGTAGGCCGCGCTGCACACAGCATGGTAGAAGAAGTACGCCGTCAATTCCGCGAAATAAAAGGAATACTCACCGGTGAGGCCACACCCGACTATGCCCGCTGCGTGGAGATATCCACCAAAGGAGCACAGCGTGAAATGCTCTTCCCCTCACTGCTGGCCATTATTGCCCCCATACTTACCGGACTTATCTTCGGCGTAAGCGGTGTGATGGGTCTATTGGTGGGCGGACTGGCTTCCGGCTTTGTGCTCGCCATCTTCATGGCTAACGCCGGCGGCGCCTGGGATAACGCTAAGAAATATGTGGAAGAAGGCAATCATGGCGGCAAGGGCAGCGAGGCTCACAAAGCTACCGTGGTGGGCGACACTGTGGGTGATCCGTTCAAAGATACCTCAGGCCCCAGCCTCAACATATTGATTAAGCTCATGAGCATGGTATCCATTGTAATGGCAGGGCTCACCGTAGCATTTAGTTTGTTGTAGATATTTTCCGAAAAATCATTACCTTTGTAAGCTAAAAGACTTATAAAACAATATGTATAGAACTCATTCATGTGGCGAATTGCGCCTCCAACATCAGGGAAAAGAAGTAACATTGGCAGGCTGGGTGCAGCGTGTGCGCAACCTCGGAGGCATGACCTTCATTGACCTGCGCGACCGCTACGGTATCACCCAACTCACCGTGAATGATAATGCAAGCGCTGAAATAAAAGATGCTGTAAACCAATTGGGTCGCGAGTTTGTGATACAAGCCGCCGGCACCGTAGTGGAACGCAGCAGCAAAAACAACAAGATACCTACCGGCGAAATTGAAGTGATCATCAATAAGCTAACTATTCTCAACGTGGCCGACACTCCGCCCTTCACCATTGAAGACGAGACCGACGGCGGTGAAGAATTACGCGCTAAATACCGTTACCTCGACCTGCGCCGCAATCCGCTGCGCAAAGCAATGGAACTGCGCCACCGTATGGCCCAGGAAGTACGCCGCTATCTTGATGGCATCAACTTTATGGAGATAGAAACGCCCTTCCTCATCAAATCAACCCCCGAGGGAGCGCGCGACTTTGTAGTGCCCTCACGCATGAACCAGGGTGAATTCTACGCCCTACCCCAAAGTCCCCAAACCTTCAAACAACTGTTGATGGTGGGTGGTTACGACCGTTACTTCCAAATTGTACGTTGCTTCCGCGATGAAGACCTGCGTGCCGACCGTCAGCCTGAGTTTACACAAATAGACTGTGAAATGGCTTTCGTGGAACGCGAAGATATCCTGCAAACATTTGAAGGTTTAGCCAAATACCTTTTCAAAAACGTGCTGAATGTAGAGATAAAAGATGCTTTCCCGCGCATGAGCTATGCTGATGCCATGAAATATTACGGCTCCGATAAGCCCGATATCCGTTTCGGAATGCGCATGATGGAACTGACGGATATGGTGAAAGGGAAAAATTTCTCCGTATTTGACAATGCCCAATACATTGGCGGTATTTGTGCTGAGGGCTGCGCTGAATATACCCGCAAACAACTTGATGAACTCACCGAATGGGTGAAACGCCCTCAAATAGGTATGTCCGGGCTCATCTATATCCGCCTCGGCGCCGACGGTATTAAATCCAGCGTTGATAAATTTTTCAGTCCTGAAGAGCTGCAAAAAATAGCGGCCGTATTCAATGCTAAACAAGGTGATTTGATACTTATCCTTCCCGGTGCTAAAAAGAAAACACAGGAAGCCCTCGGCAGCCTGCGCCTTGAAATGGGCAACCGTTTAGGCTTACGCAAAAACGATGTGTATGCACCCCTGTGGGTATATGACTTCCCCTTGTTGGAGTGGGACGAGGAAACCAAGCGTTTCTATGCTATGCATCACCCCTTCACCTCACCCAAACCTGAGGATTTGGATAAATTCTACAGCAATGACCGCGAACAACTGGCACAAGTGAATGCGAATGCTTACGACTTTGTGCTCAATGGCACCGAAGTGGGCGGCGGTTCTATCCGCATTCACGAAGCAAAAGTACAACAACGTATGTTTGAGGTGCTTGGTTTATCACCTGAAGAAACAGAATACAAATTCAGCTTTATCATCAATGCCTTTAAGTACGGCGCTCCTCCCCACGGCGGCATAGCCTTTGGTTTCGACCGTTGGTGTGCGCTATTTGGCGGACAAGAGAGCATACGTGATTATATTGCCTTCCCAAAGAATAACAGTGGTCGCGATGTAATGCTCGACGCCCCGTCAAAAATTGACGAGGCGCAAATGAAGGAACTGAGCATTAAATCAACAATCTAGTCGATATCAATATCAATATCTTGGTCACGTAGTTTAATTTTTACGTATTTACGCCTGCCGTCCAGCATCTGAAGTTTCACTTCTTTGTTGCGCGGCACGTAGATTTTTATACCCATCATTTCACCGTTCCATTTATTCTTCTTATCGAAAATAAAGGGTTCAAGCAATAGCAGGGAGTCGCGCAGCAGGAACTTAGGAGACAAAGTTGCCAGGTTTTCTTTTGCCTTATACATATTTTCACCGAAAGCATAACGTGTATAGCTGATACGGATATCACCGGTATCACCGGTATGTTCTATCTCCACCCGCGGCAACATATAGAATGAGGTATTCCGTCCTGCTTCATTAGTCCAAAAGACAAAAAATTCATCATCATCACGATAGTCCACCACCATTTTATCCGTATCCAAATGATAATCGGCAGCAACATTCACGAAAAGGGTATCATATACACTCGTTACCACCACATCTTCCTGCAAATTAGTCCAACGGGCATGATTTTTAAAGGTAGGCACAAGCACGGCAGTTAAACCAATGAGGGAAGCCAGCCAAAGTACAAATATCATCAATCCCACTCTATATTTGCCTTTGAATCCCACCAAAGCTTTTACGCCAAGGTAAACCAAGCCCAAGAGCGGCAATAGCATCACAGCACCTATCAATGTTTTCACCAGCCATAGCGGAGCACCAATATTTACATAGTTTAATAAATCAATCATTGGTATATTCGGTACAAAGTCAAACATCAACAGTGACCATGGCACAAACAAGAAGCCTATTAAGGCTGCCAACAATATGGCGATACCAATAAATACCAATATTGCACGGAAAAAACCTTTCACCAGTCTGGCAAAAATACTCTTTTCAGGGCGTTCCATATCCTCCAGCATTTTTCGTTCAATCTCTGCCACAGTAGGGCTTTGTGTGCCATGCATCTCCAGCTTTTCTTTAGCCGTACGTGCCAATGGCATCGCTATCCACAATATAACATAGGTGAATATGGCCGCTCCACCCATAGCATGGCGAAGTATAAAAAAACCGAAAAAAAAGAGGATAAAAAATAAGCGAAAAAAAACCTTATCTGTATTGAAATAAGCTGCCAGACCGCTACACACACCACCTATCATTTTATTATCGGGGTCGCGATACAAGCGCTTACGTCGAGGCTCCGGCATTACCGGATTCATTGCCGGCATACCGGTCTCTTCTTCCATATCATCAGGCATACCCATAATGGCAATTACCTCTTGTATCATTGGAAGTGTTACCACTTGTCCGGGTTGTGTCAGGCGCACAGTCAGAAGTTCCGAAAGACGCTCTTCTATATCCGACACAATTTCTTTTCCACTCTCCCTGTTTAAAAAATGTCTCTCCAGCCGTTCCAAATAAACCTTTAGAACCTGGTGTGCTTCTGCATCCAAGTGAAATGCCAAGCGACCTATACTTACTTTTACAGTTGATTTCATAGTATAAAAATTTATCGGATAGCGTTAATGGTTGTAACTAATTCTTCCCACGAAGCATCAAGTTCTTTCAGAGACTGGCGTCCCTTCTCCGTGATCATGTAATACTTCCGCGGTGGCCCTTGTGGCGACTCTTCCCACCGGTAATTCAGCAGTCCCTGGTTTTTCTGACGGGTGAGCAGAGGGTAAAGTGTACCCTCCACCACTATCATTTGTGCTGCCTTCAGCTCATTTATAATTGCTGTGGCGTAGGCATCATTACGTGCCAGTATCAGCAAAATGCAGTATTCTAAAATACCCTTGCGCATTTGTGCTTTTACATTATCTGTATTTATAGGTTCAATTGTTGTCATAATCTTTATTTTTTATAGGAAGTTTTATTTTTAGCATAATTCCATATATTCTCAATAGTAACCGGCTCGCCGCGCATCTCCAGTTTTTGGGCAATGGTTACCGCCTGGGGAGTCACTACCCACAAAATAACGTACACCCAAAAACCGAATGAACCCACTAATAAAGCAGCCAGGAACAACACGCGCACAAGCATGATTTCAAGGCCAAAATAAGCAGCCAATCCGCTGCACACACCTCCAAATACCTTATGGTCGGCATCACGGTAAAGACGTTTAGCTCGCGGTGTAGCCATATCGTTCACTACTGTTTCTTGAGTAAAAGAAGTAGTACCGTCGGGCAAGCCCATAATAATGATCACTTTTTCTACCAGTTCAAGACTCACCACCTGGTGTGCAAGGGGCGTTTGTTCACGAAAGATCTCCGCTATGCGTGATTCTATGTCTTCCATTACTTCGCCGGCATCTTTTTTATCAGCAATACCGGCTTTGTAGTTGTCGAAATACCTGCTTAACTTGTTGTAAGCATCTTCTTCAATGGTGAAACAAAAACCACCAATGTTTACTGTAACTACTTTTTTCATAATATTGAGTTTTTAGTTAATAATCATCTTTGTGATGCAAATATATAAATAAATTTTAATACCTTGTATCACATAATACTATATTTTTATGAACATTTTTAAGTGCTTGATAATGTGAGAGAAAATTTTTACCTTTGTGGCATGAACGATGAAAAATTCATGCGCGAAGCCCTAAAAGAGGCACAACTGGCTTTTAATGAGGAAGAAATACCGGTTGGTGCTATTATTGTGAGTAATGATGGGCGTATTATAGCCAGGGCGCATAACCTCTCCCAACGGCTCAACGACCCCACTGCACATGCTGAGATGCAGGCTATTACGTCTGCCACCCATAGTATAGGCGGGAAATACTTAAATGATTGCACGCTTTATGTTACCCTTGAACCCTGTGTTATGTGTGCAGGCGCACTATTTTGGGCACAAATCGGACGTATTGTTTACGGCGCCGCCGACCCCAAGCGTGGCTATTCGTTTGTAGAAAAAAAATTACTGCACCCAAAAACCCGCATAACCAAAGGTGTATTGGAAGAAGAATGTTCGACGCTGCTAATAGATTTTTTTAAAAAGAAAAGATAGTATCGGTATTTTACGCCAACAGCAAACGTAAGTTTGACACAAAAAGGCTTACGGCCATTGCCATCAGGATAATGCCAAAAAATTTGCGGAGTATATAAATGCCGCCCTTGCCGATTATTCTTTCCATCAGCCTTACATTTTTCAGCACTATATAAACAAGAATCATATTGATAACTATAGCGAGAATAATATTTTCCACGCTACACTCGGCACGCAAGGCCAGTGCGGTGGTCAGCGTTCCGGGGCCTGCTACTAAAGGGAATACCACAGGAATAATAGTGGTATAGCCGGTGGGGCCCGTATTACGAAAAATCTCTATATCCAATGTCATCTCAAGGGCCAAAGCCATTAACACCAAAGATCCGGCCATGGCGAAAGAAGCAATGTCTGTATTAAAAAGTTGCAAAAGAGCTTCACCTGCAAACAGAAAAACAGAAAGTATCACCAAAGACAATGAGGCTGCTAAAAAAGCTTTTACTTTTCTCCCTGAATCATTCAAGCTTATAATAATAGGAATAGCACCGGTAATATCAATTACGGCAAACAACACCATAAAGGCCGTGGCTATTTCTTTTATATTAAAATGCAGTTCCATAAAATCTTAATCCAATGTTTGGTTTAAATAGCTATTATCCGTGTTCAGACTATGATCGCCTGTAACATTCTTTGTTATACGAACGGTGTCTGAGTTGCTTTCCATACTATTATTCGAGGTGCCCACTTGCTTATTCCGTCTCAGATAGGCAGGTACATCTTCCAGGCGGGTGATATCTTCATCTCTCTCTAATATCAGTGCCGGTTTTCGCCTCACCTGTGTTTTTTGTGCAGGCGCGGGAGATGAAGGTGCGTTCTGCGCAGCAGGTGTAAAACTCGGAGCAGTAGTTAATACAGGCTCATCATCTAAAGTGAATACACGCCGGTCATCTCTTACCCCAAATGGGTTTTCCGTATCAATTTTTTTCTTTTCCTGAACATAATCACCGGCATTATCAAACAAAGCATTATCTAGTATTACCCGCTCGCCGGACGATTGGTGAACAACCATTTCAGGAATAGCCTGCACGCCAAAACCGGTAGCCACTACGGTAACGCTAATGGCATCACCGAGCGATTCATCAAATACCACACCACGTTTAATAAAATCAGGGTCTCCGCCGGTACGGTCTTGCACCACAGACATGATTTGGTTCAACTCCGACATCAGTACATTTTTACTGGCCGTAATATTTACCAACACGCTCTTAGCGCCTGAAATATCACTGTTATTTAGCAAGGGTGACGAGAGTGCCGATTCTACAGCTGCCAAAGCCCTTCCTTCACCGGAGGCTGTACCTGAGCCCATCATAGCTACCCCACTTTTCTCCATCACCTTACGTACATCGGCAAAGTCCACATTCATGTAGCCATTGCGAGTGATAATCTCCGCTATTCCCTTAGCCGCGGTGGACAACACGTCATCAACCTTGGTGAAAGCTTCCACTACAGGTAATTCACCGTATATTTCATATAAGCGCTGATTGTCTATGACCAGCAAAGAGTCAACATAACGCTGTAATTCCGTTATTCCTTCTTTGGCACGCAGCATAAAACCATGTCCCTCATCACGGAAAGGAAGGGTCACAATACCCACAGTAAGCAAGCCCAACTCACGGGCAGCCTTAGCTATTACGGGTGCCGCTCCGGTACCTGTACCACCGCCCATTCCGGCTGTGATAAATACCATTTCCGTATTATTACCCAACAAATCTTTGAGTGCGGTCATACTCTCCATGGCCGCCTGCTTTCCCTGTTCGGGATTACAGCCTGCTCCTCTACCACGTGTAAGCATAGCGCCCAACTGAATTTTAGTAGGGATAGGACTAGTCAGCAGAGCCTGTCCGTCAGTATTACACACCACAAAATCCACCCCCTCAATACCCATACGGTACATATGGTTTACAGCATTATTGCCGCCACCGCCAATACCTATTACCTTAATGATGGACCCTTTTGTGTCCCAGTCCACGGGCATATATTCTTCTTTCATAACTATACTTCATTATCAAGATTAAAGAAACCATCAAATATACCCCGCATACCCGACCTGTTCTCTTTTGATTTAGGCTCCTTTGGGGGTTTTACTTTTTTAGTAGCTACCGGCGATACGGGTGCTGCCGATTCAACAGGGATAGGCTCCGGAACAATTTCCGGAATATGTAAAGTGGCCGTAGAAACAGGTTGCTCCAGTTCCTCTTCATGTTCAAAGCCTTTCATCAACAATCCCACAGCCGTGGCATAAGAACAAAGATTTAACTCTTCGCTTGAATCGGAAGTAAGAAAAATAGGCTTACCGCGACGAATATCCAATCCTGTTTTATATCTCATAAATTCAGGAAGATGCTCTAAAGTTGCGCCACCACCGGTCAATACTATACCGGCATGCAGCTTGTCTCCGTAGCCCGACTGCTCTATCTCATACATCACCGCCTCAATAATTTCTTCCATGCGCGACTCAATAATTTGCGCCAATAATTTAAAAGAAACCTCGCGCGACTCACGTCCACAAACACCCGGAATGGTAATAATTTTATTGTCCACTGCCAAGTCGCCATAGCATGAACCATACTGGATTTTCAACTGTTCAGCCTGACGGGGGAGAATGCCGCAACCCTTACGAATATCTTCAGATATCACATTGCCACCAAAAGGGATCACCGCTGAATAACGCACTATTTTATCATAGTAGATAATCAGATCGGTAGTGCCGGCACCTATATCAATCATAGCCACACCCATTTCTTTTTCCTCGTCGTGCAACACAGCGGCAGAAGAAGCTAATGGTTCAAGCACCACTTGCTTCATCGTCATTTTCATACGTTCAATAGCACGTTTAGTATGCTCGGTAGAAGATTTCCGGCCAACAAATACCCTGAAATTAGCTTCCAATTTACGGCCCAACATACCTACAGGATTAATAATTCCCATGTGATCGTCCACATTATAGTTCTGAGGAAGAACATGTAAAATTTCCTCATCAGCAGCTATAGGAGTATGAAACATATTATGCTCCAGCTGTTTAATTTCTTCTTCACTAATTTCCGCATAATTATCTTTGCGAAGGACATTGAAGCTATCACTCAGACAACGAGTATGCTGTCCCGCCACACCTACATACACTTCGGAAAACTCAAGCCCCGTTTGTCGTTTTACTTCTTCAACGGTAGGTAACACAGCCTGTTCCACTTCCTGCATATTCAACACTTCTCCGCGGGTTACTCCTTTGGAAGGCGCTTCACAATGTGCAACAACGTGAATTTTCCCCGATGGCATTTTCTCACCAATAAGGGTAACCACTTTAGATGTGCCAAGATCAATGGCTGCAATATATTTTTTCATAACACAAAATTTATTTTCTTCTACATACAATTTGGTTGCCATACCGCAAATCAATTACGGCATAATTATTATCTTCTCCGGCGGGACAGGCCTTACGGTAAAACACCATAAGCTTTGAAAGTTTGTACTCGTAATTATCCAAGGCGCCAAAGTAAATTTGTTGCGCACCCACACGAGGAATAAAACTAACACTATTAGCATTATCTACATGCAACTGCGTAACCTGCGACTGCCAGAATTCATTATTATCAAGGAAAAGAGCAAAATGATATACTTGATTTAGAAATCGTTCCTTTTCCGGAATTTTCCCACGATAGCCGGCCGGAATAGACATGGGTACTTGCCCTGTTACCACAGGGACGTAGGAGGTATGCACCCCCGAAAGCGGGAAAATATAGCCGGACTCATCTATATAAAAATTACCGGAGGGCGCTTGCACCCTAACAATGGGACGGCGTTGGTAAACCTTGATATGCAACACACCATCAATAGAAGTGAAAGTCTCGGTATTCTTAATTACATTGCGCTTATTCAAGAGTTGTTCGAGATAGTGTACATCTATGCGCACCATCTTCTCTCCTATTGTTTTGTTGCCCTCCTGTTCAATAATAGCAGCAATTTCGGCGGGACGAATAAAGCTGTTCACCAGACTGTCGCACACTTTTATATCTACCTTACTGCAAGCCAGGTCCTGTTGCTTCACGGCAACAAAACCGGCACTCACCACCAGGTAAGCGATCAGCACGCCGGTAGTTAAGAAGGTTAATATAATAGTTTTCCAGTTCATTTAATATTTCAATCTCTTAATATCTTAATCTCCTAATCTCTTAATAACATTGCCTTTATCTGCGGCACAAAGCGGTCTATATCTCCGGCGCCAAAGGTCACCAAAACATCAAGCGGCTCTTTTTCGAGTAAGGGCATCAAGTCTTCTTTACTACACAAATGCTTATCTGCTAAGCTTACTTTATCTAAAATAATTTGCGAGTTAACTCCCTCTATAGGAAGCTCCCGCGCCGGATAAATATCCAATAATATCAAGCGGTCCAACAAGCTGAGGCTCTTTGCAAAACCATCAACAAAATCGCGGGTGCGGGTATAAAGGTGAGGTTGGAATATACCGGTAATTTTACGCCCCGGATAGGTTTCACGTATAGAAGTGATGGCCGCTTTCAGTTCTGCAGGATGGTGTGCATAGTCATCAATGTAAGTACAGCCGGGCTTGTTCACCTGCACATCGAAACGGCGTTGTACACCGGAGAAAGAAGCTAGTGCTTGTCTCACTTTTTCCATATCAGCACCATAAGCCCAAGCGGCAGCGGCAGCAGCTATGGCGTTCTCCACATTCACCCATCCGGGGATTCCAAGCACGCAATGGGTCAATACACCATTGGGCATATTGAGGTCAAACTGCATGAGTCCATTATCCAAACGGGAGATATTACTAGCATAAAAATCGGCCGGTTGATCAAAAGAATAACGGTATAGTTTCTGCTCTGCCGTTAAGGCGAAAGGTAAATCTACGCCTTGTTTCACTATCAACACACCATCTGTTTTTACTTGTGAAGCAAAGTCAACAAAGGCTTGTTTCATTACGTCTGCCGTGCCGTAGATATCCAAGTGGTCAGGGTCAGCGGAAGTGATAATGGCTATTTGTGGGAAGAGCTGGAGGAAGGAACGATCGTACTCATCAGCTTCTGCCACCAGTGCGGGGGCATATGACAAGACAAGGTTGCTGTTGTAGTTCTTAGAGATGCCACCCAGGAAAGCAGTGCAACCGCCGCCCGCTTGTGTTAACAAGTGGGTGAGCAAGGTGGTGGTGGTAGTTTTTCCATGCGTTCCGGCCACGGCCAAAGTTGTTTTAGAGGCGGCAATATGTCCCAAAGCCGCAGAGCGTTTAATGACCTGGTAGCCATTGTCACGGAAATAGTTCAGTTCGCTATGATCAGCGGGTACCGCAGGGGTATAGATAACAAGTACGTTTTCCTTATGGTGCTTGAAAGCTTCCGGTATACGTGCTACATCGTCTTCAAAATGGATAGTTATTCCTTCCTCTTCCAAAGCCTTTGTTAAGGGTGAAGGCGTGCGGTCATAGCCTGCCACCTGTGCACCTGCGTGTTTATAGTAGCGGGCAATGGCGCTCATGCCGATGCCGCCGATACCAATGAAATAAACGAGTGACGGGTGACGGGTGACGGGTGACGGGTGACTGCTCAGGTTCAATACTTCTTTTGCAATATCATTAGCGGCGTGGGGTTTAGCGAGGAGGGCGATATTGTTTTTAAGCGTGCTTAGTTGTGTATTGTCGTTTACTAATTGCAAAGCAGCAGTAATGAGGTGTTGCGGTGCATCAGCATCGCTGACCATAAGGGCCGCCTGTTTATTGACCAAAGCCTTCGCATTTTTGGTTTGGTGGTCTTCCGACACGTTGGGCGAGGGAACAAAGATGCAAGGTTTAGCTACCATGCACAACTCCGATATGGTTCCTGCTCCGGCACGTGATACTACCACGTCGGCAGCAGCAAAAGCGTAGTCCATACGGTAAATAAAATCAAAGGCTTTAACGGTATCGCTATTAGAGACCAATTCTTTAGCGGTGGTAAAATAATGTTTACCGGTTTGCCACAACCATTGTATATCGCCTTTAAGCAATTCAGGTAAGGCTTGCGCCATGGTGTGATTCAAGGTACGAGCGCCAAGACTGCCACCTACGACCAAGACTGTTTTTTTATTGGGATCAAGGCCAAAAAATTTCGCAGCTTCGGAACGCAATGATCCATCATCACGTTTGAGATCCTGACGTATAGGGTTACCGGTGAATACAATATTTTGTTCCGGGAAAAAACGCTCCATTCCATCGTAGGCTACACATATCTTCTTTGCTTTCTTAGCCAATATCTTATTGGTTATACCGGCATAGGAATTTTGTTCTTGTATCAAGGTAGGCACACCTTTCATTTGCGCAGCCCATAATACAGGGCCACTGGCATAGCCACCCACACCCACTACCACATCAGGCTTAAAAGCTTTAATAACAGCCGATGCTTTACGCAAGCTATTCCATAATTTCCAAGGCAGCAATAAATTTTGAGCGGTAAGGCGGCGCTGTAGCCCGGCCACCGGAAGGCCAACAATACGATAACCGGCAGCAGGTACTTTTTCCATCTCCATACGCCCTTCCGCTCCTACAAAAAGAATGTTTGCGCCCGGACATTGTTCCTTCAAGGCATTAGCAATAGATACGGCGGGGTAGATATGTCCACCCGTTCCACCACCACTGATAATAACATTCAGTGGAGAGTTGAAAGTGGAGAGTTGAGAGTTATATGTAGGTTCTTTGTCCATTCGTAATTCGTAATTCGTAATTTTTAATTTGTAATTGTAGTACGTTCCTCGGTGGCGCGGCTTACCGACAATACTATTCCCAGTGCAAAACTTTGGGTCAACATGGAGCTGCCGCCAAGGCTAACGAAAGGAAGTGTTTGTCCCGTTACCGGAAAAACACCCACGGCCACGCCCATATTTAAAAGGGCTTGAAATACTACAGCCAAAACTAAACCCAACACCACCATCTGTGGAAAAACCCGCGTACAGGAGCGTGCAATAACAATAGCACGGAACAGGAGTATCCAATATAAAAGCATAATAGCCACAGCACCCAGCAGACCATATTCTTCAATAATAATGGCATAAATAAAATCAGAGTACGGGTGAGGCAGTACATAGCGCTGCGTACTATTACCGGGCCCTTTTCCTGTTATACCACCGGTAGCAACAGCTATTTTCGACTGGTCAGCCTGGAATGTATCTTTTCCATCTTCGTCACTACCCTGTACAAAGGTTTCCACACGGTGTACGGCAGTGGTAATACGAGGGAAAAAGTCGGTGGTAAGCCCTATCGCCACAATCAAGCTTAAGAGAAGAACGCCTATACCGGCCACTTTCCAGAGGTGCGACATCTTTATACCGCCCACAAACATCAACACAAACAGGGTCATTAATAAAAGTAAAGAGGTAGAGGTACTGCTCCAGGCTATCAACAGGAAGGTGGCTCCAATGGGAAGCAGGAGTTTTACGGTAAATTCTTTGAATGTTTTTAGTTCTTCACTTTCCATTACCTTGGCCACATAAAGGATTAAGGCTATACGGGCAATATCTGCCGGTTGGAAAGTTAATCCAATGAGGGGAATACGCAACCAGCGCTGTCCTTCATTCAGGGTTACACCAAAGATTAGCGTAAACAATAGTAAGGCAACACTCGCAATCAAGATAGGCAAAGCTAAACGCCGGTACCAGCCAATGGGTACAATGTGCGCCACATATATGGCTACAAAGCCCAGTATTACAAAGGTTATTTGTTTGATGAGATAAACGGAGGTAGAGTCGCCACGCTTAAACGCCAGGGCACCGGTGGAGGAATAGATAGCCAACACCGACACGATAGACAGGAGCAATATGATGGTCCATATTACCTTGTCTCCTTTAATATTTTTAAGCATTGATGCGAACATAGATCAATTACGAATTACAAATTACGAATTACGAGTTATTTTCTTACGGTCTTACTATCTTATGGTCTTACGGTCTTTTTACAGGTTGCTGACGGCCTCTTTGAATTGACGGCCGCGGTCTTCATAGTTTTTAAACAGGTCGAAACTGGCGCAAGCGGGTGAGAGCAGAACGGTATCACCGGGAGTAGCCAGCTCGTAGGCTTTCTTCACAGCATCTTGGGCGGAATTTACGTCCACCATCACAGGCACCATAGCACCAAAAGATTCGTGCAGTTTGACATTGTCTACGCCCAAACAAATAATGGCTTTTACCTTTTCTTTTACCAGATCATATAGCTCCGTGTAGTCATTACCTTTGTCGGTTCCGCCGGCAATCCACACCACTTTTGTTTTCATGCTTTCTAAAGCATACCAGGCAGAGTTTACATTGGTAGCCTTGCTGTCGTTAATATACATCACATCACGCACCTTGAGTACCGGTTCCAGCCGGTGTTCCACGCCTTTGAAGGTCATCAGGCTTTCACGGATAAGTTCATTCTTTATCTTCAGCACCTGTCCTGTTATTGTTGCAGCCATGGAGTTGTAGACATTATGCCTGCCCTGCAAAGAGAGTTCTTGTATTTGCATGGAGAAGTCTTTGTTGCGGTAGCGGGAGCGTATTTCACCTTCTTCAACATAAGCGCCTTGCTCCACCACCGTTTCTTGTGAGAAGGGCAACTGTTGCGCCTTGAGTACAATGGTATTTAAGTGTTCTACGGTAACCTCATCGTCAGAGCAGAAGATAAAACAATCTTCCGCATCCATATTTTGGGTGATGCGGAATTTTGAATTCACGTAGTTCTGCATCTTATACTCATAGCGGTCGAGATGGTCGGGAGTGATATTCAGGAGCACAGCAATATCAGCCTTGAAGTCGTACATGCCATCAAGTTGAAAGCTACTTATTTCTAACACATAATAATCATATTTTTCCGTAGCTACCTGGTAGGCATAGCTCTTGCCAATATTACCGCCAAGACCTACATTAAGCCCTGCATTTTTGAGCAGGAAGTGAATAATAGAGGTGGTAGTAGTTTTACCGTTACTGCCGGTAATACATATTTTTTTAGCCGTATCGTAGCGGCCGGCAAATTCTATTTCAGAAATTACAGGGGTGTTTTGTTGGCGTAGCTTCACTATGAGAGGCGCGGTTTCGGGGATACCGGGACTCTTAATCACCTCGTCGGCATTGCACACCAAAGCTTCGGTATGTCCTCCGTCTTCATAAGCAATGTCATATTGCTTGAGTGTGTTCCGGTAATCATCTTTCAAAGATCCGGAATCAGACAAGAATACATCAAAGCCTTTCACTTTCGCCAAGACTGCCGCTCCCACTCCGCTCTCGCCTCCTCCAAGTACTACAACTCTTTTCATCTTCTTCTATCGTACTTTAAGTGTTACTATAGTTAGTATTGCTAATAAAACTGTTATAATCCAAAAGCGTATCACAATTTTTGCTTCGGGTAGTGGTTGTGAGGGGCGCTGTATTAATGCAGGAATTTCACCGGCGCCTTTCTGGAAATGGTGGTGCAGGGGTGACATTTTAAGGATACGCCTTCCTTCCCCATATTTCTTTTTGGTGTATTTAAAATAAAGAACCTGTAGCATCACCGAGATACTTTCTACAAAGAAGATGAAGCACAATACGGGAATGAGTAGTTCCTTACGAATGACAACTGCAAATACGGCAATGATAGCACCAAGGGTAAGGCTACCGGTATCGCCCATAAATACCTGCGCAGGGTAGGAATTATACCACAGGAAGCCGACGAGTGCGCCAATGAAGGCAGCCATGAATACCACCAGCTCTCCACTCTGAGGAATGTACATGATATTTAAATAATCAGCATAAATGACATTCCCGGAAAGATAGGCGAAGATGAGGAGCACGGCACCAATAACAATGGATATACCGGAGAGTAGCCCGTCCATTCCATCGGTGAGGTTAGCGCCGTTGGATACGGCTACTATGATAAATATGACAATGATAATATAAATAATCCACCCTATTGTTTGAGCCGGTTCACCACTCATGAACGATAGCCAACTGTAGTCAAATTCATTTTCCTTTATAAAAGGGATAGTGGTTTTAATGGTTTCGCTTGCGGCATTGTAAAAATACATGGTTAAACCAACAATAAGTCCAAGCCCTATTTGTCCTACAATCTTAAATTTACCCTGCAAGCCATCTTTATTCTTACGGAATACTTTGATATAATCATCTAAGAAACCTATGCAGCCAATCCACACAGTAGTAATGATCATAAGGCGAATGTATATGTTGGTGAGGTCGCCGAAAAGTAGCGCCGGTATAAGTATAGCAAGCAAAATAATTACACCGCCCATAGTGGGAGTGCCTTTCTTAGAAAGTTGTCCTTCCAATCCAAGGTTACGTATCTCCTCTCCTATTTGTTTGCGCTGGAGCAAACGAATAATATATTTACCAAATACCAATGCAATGAGCAAGGCAAATATGACAGCCATTGCCGCGCGGAACGAAATGTATTGGAACAATCCGGCGCCGGGAAAATTGAATTGGGTGTGTAAATAATTGAAGAGATGATATAACATAGATAATAGACTTAGAGATTAGAGACTAAGAGACTAGAGGCAATTTCTTTATCATCGAAGTAAGATTGAACGCCGCGTACCTCATGATAGGTTTCATGGCCTTTGCCGGCAATGAGAATGATGTCGCCGGGGCGAGCGAGTTGCACAGCGGTTTTGATGGCTTCACGCCTGTCGCGTATGCGCAGGCAACGGTCTTGCTGCGAAGGATTAAGCCCTGCAAACATATCATCAAGTATAGCTTCGGGATCTTCAAAGCGGGGATTATCTTCGGTAAGTATAGCTTTGTTACTGCAGTCAGCGGCAATACGTGCCATCACGGGGCGCTTGGTGGTGTCACGGTTACCGCCGCAACCTACCACGGTGATGAGCTGTTGCTCATCGGTACGAATATCGTTAATAGTATCAATTACATTCTGCAGGGCATCGGGGGTGTGGGCATAGTCAATGATGGCGGTTACTCCCTTGTTTCCGCGTACATATTCAAAGCGGCCGGACACAGGCTCCATGGCGCTGATCAGGCGGAGCGCTTCGGTTTTATCTACACCCAAAAGTTGTGTAGTAGCGTATATCGCCAATACATTATAAGCATTGAATTTGCCAATAAAGCGGGTCCACACCTCATCGCCGCTTATATTCAGGTGCATGCCTTCAAAGGTGTTTTCGATGATGCGGCAATTGTAGTCGGCCGGGGTTTGGAGTGAATAGGTCTTCACCGTAGCCTTGGTATTTTGCACCATCACGCGGCCATTGCGGTCGTCGATATTAATTAAGGCAAAAGCAGAAGCAGGTAAATTATCAAAATACATTTTTTTCGCTTTGATGTATTCATCAAAGGTTTTATGATAGTCAAGGTGGTCATGGGTGATGTTGGAGAAGATAGCGCCATCAAAGTGCAAGCCTGATATACGGTGTTGGACTATAGCATGGGAACTCACTTCCATAAAACAGTACGTACATCCTTCAGCAACCATCTCGGCCATGAGGCGTTGAATTTGTATGGAATCAGGAGTAGTACGCACAGCCTTCACTTCACGACCGTCAATAAAGTTTACCACGGTGGAGAGTAAGCCGGTTTTGTAGCCAAGCGAGCGGAACAATCGATAAAGCAGGGTTACGGTGGTTGTTTTACCGTTGGTACCGGTGATACCTACCAATTTAAGTTTTTTGGAAGGGTGTCCGTAAAATTCGGCCGCCACCTTTCCCATATCAAGGTGCGAGTCCGTCACCTGTATATAACAAACGGCATGATTGATGTTTTTAGGCAGGCGTTCACACAGAATGGCTACCGCGCCCTTTTGTATGGCCTCATCAATGAAAAGATGGCCATCAACGGCGGCGCCCTGCAAAGCAACAAAGAGTTGTCCGGGCGCAATATCACGTGAGTCGAAACCGAGAGTTGTGATTTCACGGTTGACATCGCCTATGATTTGCCGGGGGTGAGTGCTATTCGCTCTGACCAGGGATTCTATGAGTTGTTGCAGGTTCATCGGAGTTCTATGTTGATATATTCGCCTTTAGTTACGGGAGTGCCGGCAGGGAGCGACTGTGCCACCACGTGTCCGGCGCCGGTGAATGACACTTTCCACCCTTGATTTTCGAGAAGGAAGAGGGCATCTTTAAGGGTCATTCCTATAACAGAAGGCAATTGGTTATTTACTATT
>JAVBSQ010000032.1:0-9113 GCA_031556695.1 Bacteroidales bacterium
CTCTCAACTTTCCACTCTCAACTCTCCACTTGTTGATGGTAATGAAGTGCTGCTATCCGCACGAGGGTATCAGTTAAATAAATCGGCTACTTTTTTTTGCAGCGGAGAGTGTTTCGGCGTGGTGCCGGCGGGCAACCGCAATAACGATGGTGCTCGCTTCTACAATCGTGGAATCAACACGAACTTTTGGAGCTCGTCTGTTTATGATGGTTCTAATGCATGGAGACGGAACTTCGCCTACGATAACTCTCAGGTGAACCGGAACGCTAACACTAGGTCCAACGGCTTTTCCGTGCGCTGCGTCAGGGATTCAATTTTCTTTTTACTACCTTTGCATGAATTTTAAATTCATCAACATGAATAAAACACAAAGTGTAGCCAACCTTGTAATGTTCATCTCCGCCATACTGTTCGCCCTCAACATTCCGGCATCAAAAGCGCTTATGTTAGGTGGGCACGTCTCCGGCTTGAGCCTCACCCTCATTCGCTTTATAGTCCCCACCATCATTTTTTGGATATTATCTCTCTTCACCCCTTACGAAAAGGTAAATAAAAAAGATTTATTCACCCTCTTTTGGGCCGGTATATTTGGGCTCACCCTCAACCTTATGCCCTTCGTTTTAGGACTGGAAAGAACATCGCCCGTCGATGCCTCTATCATCATCACCCTGTCGCCCCTGTTTGTAATGCTCATTGCAGCCATGGTATTCAAAGAACCCATCACCCTCCAAAAAGCCGGAGGAGTTTTATTAGGCATGGCAGGAGCTATCATAGTAGTCGTATCCACACACAGCGTTGGCAACGGCCATTTCTCTTGGGAAGGAAACGGCCTCATCTTCTTATGTTGTGTTGGATATGCCGCTTACCTTATTGTAATGAAACCACTCTCCGGAAAATACAGCACCATCACCCTCATGAAATGGGTGTTTTTATTCGGCACTATCGTCACCCTACCCTTCAGCTATCAGCACCTTACCGTTCCACCCGAAACTACAGTCTTTGAGTGGGGACTCATTGCTTATGTCACCATTGGTGCCACTGTATTAGCCTACCTGCTCGTTCCCATAGCCCTCAAAACACTACGCCCCACTGTGGTGGGTATGTACAACTACACGCAACCCATCATTGCCTCTATGGTAGCCATTATGATTGGACAAGATGTTTTCCACTGGGCTAAACCCATTGCCCTGATTTGTGTTTGTACCGGTGTATATTTGGTCATAAGTAGTAAATCACGTGCAGAAATTGACGCTTTAAAGAAATAACACATGACTTCCATTATTCAAATTGACGATAAACTCATCAGCGCCGACGTATTCGAAAAACATTTTGCTTGCGATATCAGCCAATGTGCCGGCATCTGTTGTGTGTTGGGTGATAGCGGAGCTCCCCTTGATCCCGAAGAAAAGGAAATATTACAGAACGAATATAAAAACTACACCTCTTACATGAAAGCTGAAGGGCGCAAAGCGATAGAAGAACAAGGCCATGCGGTAGTTGACCTTGACGGCGACCTAGTTACTCCACTTATTGGAGGAAAAGAATGCGCCTACTCTTGTTTTGATGATGAAAACGTGTGTTATTGCGCTATTGAACGAGCTTTCTTAGAAGGAAAAACCACCTTCCGGAAACCCATCTCCTGCTACATCTACCCTATACGCTTAAAGCAATTGGGCGAATATATTGGCTTAAATTATGATGTATGGTCGGCGTGTGATGCCGCTCGAGTGAACGGGAAAAAAGAAGGGGTTCCAGTTTTTAAATTCCTGAAAGCCCCTATTATTTCTCGCTTTGGCGAGGATTTCTACAATAAAATGGAAGAGGTGTACATCACACCGTCATAATTTCCTTTTCCTTACGGTCTAAAGATTCATCTATCTTTTTATTGTAACTATCCGTCCACTTTTGCAGTTCAGCTTCGCAATCCTTTGCAGCATCTTCAGCCAAACCTTCTTTTTGCCCTTTCTTAATCAATTCAACACCATCACGACGGGCATTGCGAATACTGATGCGGGCGTGCTCACCTTCTGCTTTCACCTGCTTCACCAACTCCTTACGGCGATCCTCGGTCAGCGCAGGAACATTGATGCGTACGTGCTCTCCATTATTTTGGGGATTAAAACCAAGGTTAGCCGCCAAAATCGCTTTTTCTATCGGTGCAATCATGCTTTTTTCCCATGGCTGAATGAGAATTGTTTTAGCATCAGGTGTGGTAACACTGGACACTTGAGATAATGGTGTAGGCGTGCCGTAATAATCAACCATCACATTATGAAAAATGCCGGGGTTCGCCTTGCCGGCTCGTACCGTAGATAATGATTCATCTAAATGTTCCAATGATTTCTGCATTTTTTCTTTGGCTGCAGTTACCGTTTCTTTTGCTTTTACAATATCCATACAAGGAAAAATTACGAATTACGAATTAATAATTACGATTTTTAGGCCAATGAAATTACGGAAGAACAATTGTTCCTATATTTTCACCTTTAACCACGCGATGGAGGTTGCCGGGCTTGTTCATATCAAATACTACCAGGGGAATCTTGTTTTCCTTACACATGGTAAAGGCTGTAAGATCCATCACTTTTAGATTTTTAGCATAAGCCTCATCAAAAGTTAGTTGTGCATATTTGGCAGCTGATGGGTCTTTCTCCGGATCCGCGGTATATACTCCATCTACACGGGTACCTTTTAATAATACATTTGCCTCAATTTCTGCAGCACGTAATGCTGAAGCCGTATCCGTAGTAAAAAAGGGATTTCCTGTTCCACCGGCAAAGATACAAACCACACCGTTTTCCATATATTGCAATGCCACATCTTTAGAGAAACGTTCTCCCACCGACTCTATAGCCACTGAAGTCAGGACTGTTGCTTTTACCCCTGCATTTAGTAAGGCTGTTTGTAAGGCCAGGCTATTTATAACCGTAGCCAGCATACCCATTTGATCACCTTTCACACGGTCAAAGCCCTTATTTACGCCACTAAGTCCCCGGAAAATATTCCCACCACCTATAACTATGCCTATTTGGGCTTTTTCTGCTACTGCCTGCTTAATATCTGCCGCATATTGCTCTAAAACAGCCGTATTAATACCATAATGGTCATCACCCATGAGACTTTCGCCACTGAGTTTCAATAATATCCTTTTATATGCAATTGTCATATTTTACGCAGGTTAAATCGAGCGAAATTAATAAATAAAAACGGATTACGCAAAAAAATTTCATTTTTGGAGAAAAAAGTATTACCTTTGCATTCCTATTTTAGAATTTGAAACAATTAATAATAGTATTAACTTAAAATTTTTATTTTTATGGCAGATGTAGCATCGAAAGTAAAAGCCATCATCGTTGACAAGTTAGGCGTTGATGAAAACGAAATCACCCCCACCGCCAGCTTCACTAATGACTTAGGCGCTGACTCGTTGGACACTGTAGAATTGATCATGGAATTCGAAAAAGAATTCGGTATCACTATTCCTGATGGCGACGCAGAAAAAATCGGCACTGTTGGTGACGCTGTTTCTTACATTGAACAACACGCTAAGTAGTCATTACTTTTTAATTTCTCAAGCGAGGCAAAAATTTTATTTATGCAATTAAAACGTGTAGTTATAACCGGTTTAGGAACCGTTAACCCCCTCGGCAACAACGTTGCGGAGTATTTCTCTAACCTTGAAAAAGGTGTGAGTGGTGCTGGTCCCATTACTCATTTTGATACCACACTTTTTAAAACAAAATTCGCTTGCGAAGTAAAAAATTTTGACCCTGGTCAATATGGCATAGATCGCAAAGAAGCGCGTAAATTAGACCTTTACGCGCAATTTGCGTTAGCTGCAGCTGCAGAAGCCGTGTCTGATTCCGGAATTAATCTTGATACTGCCAATCTTGACCGCATAGGTGTTATTTGGGCTTCAGGAATTGGCGGAATTGATTCGCTGACACAAGACATCAAGGAATATGTAAAAAACGATATGAATCCTCGTTTCAGTCCCTTCCTTGTGCCTAAAATGATTGCTGATATTGCAGCCGGACACATTTCCATGAAATATGGTTTCCGTGGCCCTAATTATGCTACCGTATCCGCTTGCGCCTCATCAACACACGCTATTGGTGATGCATTCAACCTTATCCGTCTTGGAAAAGCCGACATGATTTTATCCGGTGGCTCCGAGGCCGGTATCTGTGAAGTTAGCGTGGGTGGTTTCAACTCCGCTCAAGCGCTCTCCACCAACAATGAAGAAGCCGCTACCGCTTCCCGCCCCTTCGACGTTCGCCGTGATGGATTCGTGATGGGTGAAGGTGGTGCCGGACTTATGCTCGAAGAATATGAGCACGCCAAAGCACGTGGTGCAAAAATCTATGCTGAAGTTGTAGGCTCTGGCATGACTGCCGACGCTTACCACATCACCGCACCTCACCCTGAAGGAATAGGCGCTACCAATGTGATGCGTCTGGCTATCGAAGAGGCCGGACTAACAGTTGAAGATGTAGACTACGTTAACGTACATGGCACTTCAACCCCTTTGGGTGATATCGCCGAACTAAAAGCCATTAAAAGGCTGTGGGGCGAACACGCGTATAATTTGAACATCAGTTCAACCAAATCAATGACCGGACACCTCTTGGGTGCTGCCGGCGCTGTTGAAGCAATGGCCTGCGTATTTGCCATCACACATGGCATAATACCTCCCACCATCAACTTCAAGGAAGAAGACCCCGAAATCGATTATAAGCTCAACCTAACCCTCAACAAAGCGCAAAAACGCGATGTTAAAGTAGCCTTGAGCAACACCTTCGGCTTTGGCGGGCACAATGCTTCCATACTGCTCCGCAAAATCTAAAACGTACTGCCTAAAGGGTGAACAAACGATTAATATGGGCTTTAGCCGCTGCCATTGCAGTGTGCACGTTGGCACTAATCTATGTTCAACTCAACTGGATATTCTCTATACGTCAGGCTGAAGAAGACAACTTTGCACGTAAGATCCAAATTATTCTTGATAATGTTGTAGCCGATATTGTTGAGGAGGAAATACGTATAGCCGGTGCCGCAGAATATAAGAACCGTAAACTCTATGACAGGTCTATAGATGATCGTGTAAACCTCGAAGAGGTTCAATTCTTCTTGAAAAAGGAATTCCACAAAAGAGACATAAACATCAGCTATGAATTTGGCGTTACCAGTGAACGGGGTGAAATACTTTTTTGCTCCGACGGATTTGAAAATGTAAGCCCCGAAGTAACCTATGTAGTGAAACTCTTCCCGCATGACCCCGACGATATATCGCAATATTCCCTAAATCTATATATCCCCGACCAAAGCGGATTTATACGACAAAAAATATGGATACTCATCATCGTATCTATCATTCTCACCCTAATTATCACCGGAACATTTACCGCTAACCTGCTCATCATTTTCCGGCAAAAACGCCTTTCTGAAATAAAAAACGACTTCGTGAATAATATGACCCACGAACTCAAAACGCCTATAGCTACTATATCCCTGGCAGCCCAAATGTTAAGCGATCCAAATATTCCCAATAAGGAACAAAAGCTGCCTTATTTATCCGGAACTATTCTCACGGAAAGCAAAAGATTACAACTTTTAGTGGAAAAAGTCCTACAAATTGCTATCTTTGAACGTGGAAATTTAAAATTAAAATATAAAGAGATAGATTTTTCGACGCTGCTGAACAATATAATAGGACATTTCGCCCTGCAAATAGAACGGAATCATATTACATTCAAAACAGCCATTAATACCCCGGGAACCATTGTGTGGGCTGATGAAACACACCTCACCAACGTATTCACAAATTTGATCGACAATGCTATAAAATACCGTCGAAGTGAAGATCCCGCAATTTCAATAAGCGCCGAAAATACTGAAGACAGTGTTATAATAACCATAGCTGATAATGGTATAGGTATCAGCCAGGATAACTTAAAAAAGATATTTGATAAGTTTTACCGTGTACCAACCGGAAATGTTCACACTGTGAAAGGCTTTGGTTTAGGCCTAAGCTACGTAAAGAAAATGGTAGATATGCACCGTGGAACTATCAAGCCGGAAAGCGAACCCGGAGTCGGTACCAAATTTATAGTGACCTTACCCGTAATCAAAAAAAATTAAAATTATATAAAGGAACAATTTATGGAAGCAAAGAAAACATCGATTTTGTTAGCTGAAGATGAAGAAAACATGGGCACACTGCTCTGCGACTATTTGAATGCCCGAGGCTATCAAACCGACTTGTACGCTGATGGAGAAAAGGCCTTCAAAGGTTTCTGCTCAAAAAAGTATGACATCTGCATCCTTGATGTGATGATGCCTAAAAAAGACGGTTATGCTGTTGCACAGGATATTCGTCAAATTGACGCTAATGTTCCTATCATCTTCCTTACCGCAAAAGCCATGAAGGAAGATGTTATCCAGGGATTTTCTTCCGGTGCCGACGACTACATGACCAAACCTTTCAGCATTGAAGAGCTGCAGTTGCGTATTGAGGCCGTATTGCGCCGTTCCAAATCAGCTATGGTAGATCCTGACCAGGCAATTTTTGAAATTGGTAAGTATCGGTTCCAATACACCAAACAAATTTTGTCGCTTGACCAAAAAGAAATTCGCTTAACCGCTAAAGAAGCTGACCTGCTCCGCCTATTAGTACTCAATCGCAATAATGTGCTGGACCGCAATTCTACCCTGTTCGCCATTTGGAATGACGATAGTTATTTCAACGCACGCAGCATGGACGTATATATCACCAAACTCCGCAAATACATGAGTGATGACCCCAACATCCAAATCATCAATATACGCGGAAAAGGGTTCAAACTTATCGCTTAATTCATGATAATCATGTTTTCCAATTTTTTCTTAAATTTGGGCTTCCCTCCTTCTACTCATCACTATGAGCAAGATTGCAGGAAGATGGAAGACCGGCGCGCACAATTCACCGGCATTGGCTCCGGAGAGATATTTCAACGTTACCAAGCATTGGATAGCTACATTAATTCCCCCGATTATGAGAACGATATAGAGGAAATTAAGTCCTGGACATATAAAAACAGTCCCGAACATTTACTCTTGACCCGCTATTATGAATTAAAGAAATATAAGGACATAAAGGATTACATCAAGAAAGGAGTCGAAAGCGACTCTACCCTGCTGACCGAATTTAAAGATTTACAACAGACCACACACAGCAACACCTTTAAGCAACGTGTGGCCTATCTCAAAAATAAAAATAAGCATAAAGAGAGCGAAGCATATAAACAATTATTAGAGTACAAACAACTGAAAAACTCCAGTGTCATCAAAGAATTTTTTCGCCTGCAAAAAAAATATTTGGCAGACTTTAAAGAAATGAATAGTTGGACACCGGTATTTACAGACGAATTTCAGGCTGAAAAATTAAACCCACACTGGAACACCAAGCCTTTTTGGAGTTTAAAATTACCTATGGCTCCTTATGCGCAAAACACCGAATATCACCACATCAACACTTCCAACGTGAGCGTAAATAATAATATGTTGCGCATAACTACCCAATATGCTCCTCAAGCCGGCATGGCTTGGGATCAGCAATTTGGCTTTGTACCCCGCAATTTTGATTATACCTCCGGAGTGGTAAATACTGCTGAAAGTTTTGAGTTACTACATGGCAAAGTGGAAGTACGTTTTCGTGTTCCGGCAACAAAAAATATTTATCATGCCCTATGGTGTTGCGGTGCTGAAAGCACCCCTGCCATTAGTCTTTTTAACATGCGTAATCAGCGCTTGGAAACAGGTATTTACCATAACAAAAGCAAGGATATCCGTAACCATTATTTACGCTTAAATCCCGCCCATTTCTATATCATGGAGATGGAGTGGAACGAACACACTATCACTTGGAAATTGAATGGTGTAAAATGGTCAACAAAGCCCAATACCATCAAAACGCCACTACACCTTCATTTTGCCTCCGGCGTTATGGGTAAAATAAACAAACAACGTTTACCCATACATTTCGAAATCGACCATATCAGAATTTACAAAAAAACATCATGAGTATCTTAATTAAAGAAACACTCTTAGGTCAAGACATCTCTGATGTATATATTGAAGGCAACATCATTCAACAAGTAGGAAAAGATCTTTCCGTACAAGCCTCAAAGATAATTGACGGAAAAGGTAAAGCTGTCATCCCCGGTTTTATCAATGGACACACCCACGCAGCCATGAGCCTGGCACGCGGTTGGGGCGACGATATGCCTTTGGAACAATGGCTGCAGGAAAAAATTTGGACCTACGAAGCTCATCTCTCCGAAGAAGATGTGTACTGGGGCGCCAAGCTCGCCTGCCTGGAAATGATTAAATCCGGCACCACCTGTTTCAACGATATGTATACCCTCTTTCATGGCACAGCACGCGCCGTAGAAGAGATGGGACTACGTGCTGTACTCTCTACTACGATGTTTGACCGCTTTGACCCCAAAGACAGGGAAAGCACCAAAGCGCAGACATTACAATGGTTCAAAGAATCCGGACGTTATTCTGACCGTATCCACTTTGCCCCCGGCCCCCACGCCATCTACACCGTATCCGCAGAACTATTGCAGTGGGTTCGTGATTTGGCACAGGATAACAACCTGCGCATTCACTTGCACGTAGGTGAAACACAAACAGAATATAATAACGCCGTCAAACAATTCGGCTTATCGCCGGTGCGTTATCTGAATAAGATAGGCATGCTTTCGCCCAACCTTATCATAGCACACTGTGTGTGGCTGGATGAAGAGGAAATAAAAATATTGGCCGCGCATGATGTAAAAATTGTGCATAATCCCAACTCCAACCTCAAACTAGCCTCCGGCTATCAGTTCAAGTATGAAGAAATGAAAGCCGCAGGACTCACCGTCGCCTTAGGCACCGACGGTTGTGCTTCCTCCAATAATCTAGATATGATTGAAGCTGCTAAAACAGCTGCATTAATACAAAAAGCCTGGCGTTTTGACCCCACAGCCATGCCTGCCACCGAAGCTTTCACTTGTGCCACCTTAAATGGTGCAAAAGCCTTGGATATTAAAGCCGGAAAAATAGTCGCCGGTTATTTGGCCGAC
>JAVBSQ010000094.1:0-11890 GCA_031556695.1 Bacteroidales bacterium
ATCTTGATCTTTTTGTTACTTTTTGTATCAAGACAAAAAGTAAGAAGCATCGAAAAAAGGGGCTGTTGTATAAATAACAGTATAAGAAGAGAAGAGAAGAGAGAGTAACCGCAGCCCCTAAAACAAGTTAAAAGTTAGAAAGTAAAAAGTTCGTAAAGAAAAATTCTTTACAACTTTATGAACTTTATAACTTTATAAACTTATATAAGCGATAAACAATAAATTCCCACACCGCTAAAAAGTGAAAAGTTAGAAAGTGAAAAGTTCGTAAAGAAAAATCTTTATAACTTTATAAACTTTGCCACTTTATAAACTTAAATAGCGGAGCTTTAGCGTAGGCTTTGTGACAATTTAAAAGTAGAGGTCTTCAGATACCCATAGTGATAAATAAATCAGGCCCACACCTGTTCGTTTATGCGTATGGGCTGGAGGCCCTAATATGTATATTGGAAAAGGGTGGGCGCCGACTTTATTGAATCCACACTATTGAAATTTCTGAAGTTTCTACTAAAGAGTCGATAAAGCAAGCGCCAAGAGTTTCAACATTTTATTGAAACTATGCGGAAAGCAAAGAACGTGGTACAAAAATAGATATGATTTTATAATCTACCAACGACTTATTGTTAAATTGCACTATTGGCACGATTTTTGCTCGTTACCTTAATAAGACTCCTTGAATTATGAAAAAAACAATTTATACCCTAATTTTGTTTAGCCTGCTGAGTAGCTCGCAAGCACAAGCACAAGCCTTAATAGCACTGGTATTCGGCAAGAAAATATCTAATGACAAGTTGGAAATGGGACTCTTCGTCGGTCCACAAGGCGGCATACTCACCGGCACAAGTACGCTACGCCCTGCCATTGGTTTAGCCATAGGCGCTTATACAGATGTCAAACTGGATAAAAACAATCATTGGAGCTTCATCAATTATTTCGTATTCAAATCACCCATGGGCGGGGTGCAACTACCTTTTGACCAAAGCGTTTATCCTGATCTAAATCCCGATATCAGCACAAACAATATTGATATTGAACGGCGGCTGACCTACATCGACATATCTCCTACCCTTCGCTACCACTTCAATGTATCATGGTCCCTGGGGCTGGGTGCTATGATTGGCTTCCGGCTGAAAGCTACCGACACCTATCATGATCCTATAAAAGGCGGTGATCTAATGTATAAATATACTGTAACGGATTATACGAATTTATTTAATGCAGGTATAGCCATTGATGCGGAATATATTTTCATGCACGGGAAAGGCTTACGCCTCAGCGCCCGCATTGAACAAGGATTTATAAATATTTATAAAGAGTCAACAGGACTGCATTCTTTCACTAATATGTTCAACATAGGCGTGGGAATTCCGATTAGGGCGGGGAAATAATTATGAGTGATGAGTGATGAATTATGAGTTTATATGAAAAAGATTATAATTATATTATGTGTATTTCTACTCCCCTCCTTTGGAGGGGTTGTGGGAGGACTATTTGCGCAGGTGGATGCGGGGATTAAGGTCACGAAGAACAGAGTATCGGTGCGCGACAGCTTGGCCAATATAGAATACCCTTACATTTTCCCGCTGCTGGCGCAAAATACACTGAAGCGTGGTTTTCATGTGCCTTATCCCGTTGGTGTAATGCTGAACGGGGTGGCAGTACGGCAAAATGTAGAAATATCCAACTTGATGGTGGGTATTAATAACCATGAAATGGAGCCGCTGGACTTCGTGAAATTCGGTGACGTCACGGCCCATGTGCAAGACATCAATATGAGGATTGATTTATGGCTGTTTCCTTTTCTTAATGTGTATGGCATCTTCGGAAACGCTTGGGCCAGAACCGATGTGACAGTGGTGGAACCTGCTCAGTTCAGCACCTCGGCTGAATTTTCGGGACTGGTATATGGTGTAGGCGCCATGCTGGCCGGCGGGGTGAATAATTTTTTTATAACCCTGGATTTCAATTCTACCTGGAGTAATTTTGATAAGATGGACCACAACGTCAATACCATGATACTCTCACCACGCGTGGGCTACAGCATACCCTTAAACGATGAGGAAATGAATATAGGTTTCTGGCTGGGAACCTCCTGTGTATTTATCGACGGTAACACCTCCGGTATATATGAACTATCAAGCCTCCCGGGAGTGCCCTTCAAGGATGTGACCATACACTATTCACTTACGAAAAAGCCGCAGAGTAACTGGACCATGCTGATAGGCACACAATATCAACTGAACCGTCACTGGCAGCTTCGTACGGAAGCAGGAGTGCTGGGCGGACGCACCTCGGGACTGTTAAGTATGAATTACCGGTTCGGACTCTAAGCTAGACAAGAGACACAAGACTTAGAGACAAGAGACTAAAAGCAATTATCTAAAGACAGGCGGCGAGGGCAGTAGCAAGGGTATCGCAGCTTGCACTATTGGTACCTGTTAGGGAACCCTGCACTTCAGCGGAACTTGCAGCTAAAGGCAGTGCGGCTGCTTCGGCAAAGGCTTGCAAGGCTTTTACTCCAGCACCATTCCAGCTGGAAGATCCGAATATTCCAAGCTTTTTATCTTTCAATCCTATATGCGACAATTCATTGCAAAGCAATTCCATCATAGGGTGCAAGCCCCCGTTGTAAGCGCAGGTACCCAAGACCAAACCCTTATATTTCCATATCTCACTGATCAAGTAGGAGACATGGGTTTTGGAAACATCAAACACACGTATGTTACGCACGCCTTGTTCAGCGATACGACGGGCTATATGATCGGCCATCTGCTCCGTATGCCCGTACATAGAAGCGTAAGCTATCACCACGCCCTTATCAGCTTCCTGCCGGCTCCATTTGTCGTATAGACTAATCACCTTGGAAGGCTCGCTACGCCACACGGGGCCGTGAGTGGAACAAACCATACGTACCGGTACACCCTGAAGCTTAGCCAAGGCTTTTTGCACCATATTGGAATATTTTCCTACAATATTGGAGTAGTAACGACGCATCTCGTCTTCATAAAAGTCGAAGTTTATTTCATCGTCAAATATACCTCCATCAAGAGCTCCAAAGCTACCAAAAGCATCGGCCGAGAAGAGTATTTGTTCCGTTGTTTCGTAAGTCATCATGGTCTCCGGCCAGTGCACCCAGGGAGTATACACAAATTGCAGTTTATGTTTTCCCAAGTCTAAAATAGCACCATCAGCCACTTCCAACAGGTTTTCAGTGATGCCGAAAAAGTTCTCCAACATCTTGAAAGTTTTGTTATTACCCACAATTCTTACGGCAGGGTGGCGTTGCACAATAGTATCAATAATACCGGCATGGTCGGGCTCCATGTGGTTGATGATTAAATAATCAAGGGCGCGGCCATTAAGCAGTGCTGCCAGTCGCGACAAGTAGCTATCCGGAGCGGTGGCGTCAATAGTGTCCACCAGCGCAGTTTTCTCATCAAGGATAAGATAGGAATTATATGCTACACCCTGCGGCAGAGGCCACATATTTTCAAACAGGTGTTTGCGGCGATCATTCACGCCAAGGTAGTAGATGTTGGGGGTAAGGGATATGTTCATGTTTATGAGTTATGAGTTATGAGTTATGAGTTATGAGTGAGGTAAATTCTTCTTCGTCTAGGATTTTAATACCTAGTTTTTCAGCTTTTTGTAATTTACCGCCGCCCTTGTCGCCAGCCAAAAGGTAGTCGGTTTTGGCAGAAACGGCAGACTGTACCGTGCCGCCATGCTGTTCTATAAGTAATTTAAAATCATCACGCGGCCTGCTGAGCGTGCCTGTGATCACAAAACTTTTGCCGGACAAATTGTCTGAGAGCATAGTCTTGGCTTCAGCAATAAATTGCAGTCCGGCTGCTTTTAAACGGGCTACAATAGCGCAGTTTTCTTCATCTGAAAAGTAGGCTTTTACACTCTGTGCAATACGTATACCTACCTCGTCAATAGCGGTCAGTTCTTCTTCCGTATACTGCAAAAATGTGTCCAATGAACCCACGGCCGCAGCTATCTTTTTAGCCGTAGTTTCACCTACATAACGTATACCTAAAGCGAAGAGCACACGTGAAAAAGGCGTATTTTTGGAAGCTTCAATACCTTTCAGTAAATTATCTACAGACTTCTCGCCCATACGTGCCAGTTGCAGCAGTTGTTCCCTGTGCCTGTACAAGTCATAAATATCAGCCACGGTATTCAGCACGCCTTCTTTATGCAAAAGGACTATGGTTTCTTCTCCCAAACCGTCTATATCCATAGCTTTTCGCCCTACAAAATGTACCAGGCGGCCAATAATTTGAGGCGGGCAGTGATTATCGTTGGGACAGTAATGCTTGGCCTCGCCCTCGTCGCGCACCAAGAGGGTGCCGCATTCAGGACAATGGCTAATGTACCTGAAAGGCTCACTGTCATCAGCACGTTGTGAGACATCGACCTTCACCACCTTGGGACTAATCTCCCCACCCTTCTCTATCACCACCATATCGCCTACACGAATGTCCAATAATTGTATTTGGTCGGCATTATGCAGGGAAGCACGTTTCACCGTAGTGCCGGCCAGCAAAACCGGATTCAGATTAGCCACCGGCGTGATAGCGCCCGTACGTCCCACCTGAAAATCAACCGACAGCAATTTTGTTATAGCCTGCTCTGCCTTGAATTTAAAGGCGGTAGCCCAACGGGGACTCTTAGCCGTCATGCCTAAACGCTTCTGTTGGACAAAATCATTCACCTTAATCACCACCCCGTCAGTGGCAAAGGGCAAGGCCTTGCGCGCCGTGTCCCAATGCCGTATAAAAGCAAGCACCTCGTCCATGGTGGTACAAAGGGCGGTATGCTCTGACACCTGAAAGCCCCATTTTTTAGCGGTCTGCAGGCTTTCATAATGAGTAGCGGCAATTTGTTCGCCGTTCGGAATATAATACAAAAAACAATCAAGATGCCGCTTGGCAACCTCTGATGAATCCAATAACTTCAGTGTTCCTGCTGCCGCATTGCGGGGATTGGCAAATAGCGCTTCTTCCTCATCTAAACGCTGTTGGTTGAGCCGGTCAAAAGCAGCAAAAGGCATGAAAATCTCCCCCCGTATTTCAAATTCCGGAGGGAAACCATTGCCCTGCAAACGATGGGGAATAGTAGTGATGGTGCGCACGTTGGAGGACACATCGTCACCTCGCTGTCCGTCGCCACGTGTCACCGCCTGCGACAAAACACCATTCATGTAAGTAATACCTATAGCCGTTCCATCAAACTTCAGTTCACAAACATACTGCAAAGGTGTATCCACCACACTACGTACCCTCCGGTCGAAATCAAACAGTTCATCCTCCGAATAAGTATTGCTCAGAGACATCATGGGATACTTATGCACCACCTGTTCAAAAGCCTCGGTAACATCACTACCCACATATTGGGTAGGCGAATCGGACACCTGCAGGGAGGGGAATTTCTTTTCTATGGCCGACAGCTCCTGCAAGAGGATATCATACTCAAAATCGCTGATTACAGGAGTATTCAGCACATAATAATTGTGGTTATGCTGCTTAATTACTTCCCGCAAATGCGCCGAGCGTAGTGTTGCTTCTTTTAAGTTCATAAGCAACAAAGATAAGAAAAAAATAGTATATTTGTAGTATGAAAATCGCTTTCTTCTCCGGGTCTTTTGACCCGCCGCATACAGGCCACATAGCCGTAGCCAAATATCTTTATAAAAAAGGCCTGGCGGACGAAGTGTGGCTATCTCCCACCCCGCACAACCCCTGTAAAAACATTGAACAACTAAGCCCGCTGCCGGAACGGGTGGACATGGCTACACTGGCTGTTGCACCTTTCCCTTACATTAAACTGTGTGACATAGAACAGCACCTGCCACAGCCTTCCTACACTATCAACACCTTGCGGGCACTGCGTGAGCGCTACCCTCAACATCAATTTTCCTTAATTATCGGGGCCGACAATTGGGCCATCATCAACCGGTGGAAGGACTACCAAAACCTCATCGCAGAGTTTCCACTATTTATCTATCCGCGCCAAGGTGCTGCGATTGATATTCCTGCTGCTTATACCACTGTACAAGTTATCGCAGCTCCGCCAATCAATATCTCCTCCACTGAAATCCGCGCCGCCCTGCAAAACGGCAAAAATCTTGATCCCTACCTCCCCGGTAAGGTTCACGATTATATTCTTAATCACCATCTTTATCATACCCTTTAAATATGCATCTCCCTCCCCGCCTATCCCTTGCCAACCTGCCCACCCGCATTCACCTGCTGCCTAAACTGTCGCAGGAAATGGGCGTAAATATCTATATCAAACGTGACGACCAGACCGGCGGCGAGACCTCCGGAAATAAAATACGCAAACTGGAGTTTGTACTGAAAGATGCTATAGATAAAGGCTGTAGTACTGTCATCACCTGCGGAGGACTACAATCCAACCATGCACGTAGCACCACCGCTGCCGCTGTTAGCTTAGGAATAAAAGCTGTATTAGTACTGAAAACTACCGGTGAAATACCTCCACCCGACGGCAATCATTTTATCAGCCAATTGCTAGGCGCGGAAATTCACTACATCAGCGAGGACGACTACCGCGAACGCCGCGGAGAAATCATGCTCCGGCTACAGCAGTCACTGGCTACCCATGGAGAGAAAGCTTACATTATCCCTGAAGGCGCTTCGGACGGACTGGGCTGCTATGGCTACTACGACTGTTTTAATGAAATTTTAGTGCAGGAAAAACAACTTAACCTTCAATTTGACACTGTAGTCACCGCTGTGGGCTCCGGCGGAACTTATGCTGGACTTTTTGCTGCTAATAAAATAAGCAGGGCAGGTAAACGCATAGCCGGATTTAATGTATGTGATACAGCCCTTGAATTTCAGACACGCATTGCACTAGAGCTTGAAGAGATGTTAAACATCACCCAAACAAAACTGGACTTTAACCCTCAGGAAATTGATATTACCGATGGTTATGTAGGAATAGCTTACGCACAAAGTAGGCCCGAAGAGCTTGAACTCATTGCCCACATCGCCCGCACTGACGGCGTAATACTCGACCCCGTTTATACGGGAAAAGCGATGTATGGACTCTGTCAGGAAATCAAAGCCGGAAAATTCAAGGATAGTAAAAACCTCCTTTTTCTCCATACGGGCGGACTATTCGGACTCTTCCCTAAGCGCGCACAAATGGTGACAAGTGACGAGTGACGGGTGACGAGTTACAGAGTTACTATCCCCTAATCCCTTAATTCCTTAATCCCCTCCCCATGTATTTTTCAGATATAATTTTCGGCCCCATACAAAGCAGACGCCTAGGCGTTTCTTTGGGCATCAACCTTCTGCCTAAACATGGTAAATTATGTAACTTCGACTGCATTTATTGCGAGTGTGGTTGGAATAAAGAAGGGCGCGAAGATAAAAATTTACCCTCGCGACAGGAGGTGCAGGAAGCCCTGTCGCTACGTTTGCAGCAGATGCAGGATAAGAATGAATTGCCCGATGCCATTACGTTCTCCGGTAACGGAGAACCTACCATACACCCTGAATTTGCCGGTATTATTGACGACGTACTGACACTACGCAATATATATGCACCTAAGGCGCGGGTATGCGTACTTTCTAACGCTACCAATCTAGATAACGCCAATGTTTTTGACGCTTTACAAAAGATAGACGCCCCCATTTTGAAACTGGATTCCGGCTTTGCCGAAACAGTACGGTTGATTGACTGTCCGCAGAACAATTACGCTGTAGAAAAAGTGGTGGAAGGTATGCAGCGTTTCAAGGGAAACTTTATCCTGCAAACCATGTTCCTGCGGGGCGATTATAAAGGCGCTCACATAGACAACACCACCTCCGCCGAGGTGAATAAATGGTTGGAGATTGTTGCGGCCACCCGCCCGCATGAAGTTATGATTTACACTATTGACCGCGCCACGCCAGCCTCCGGATTAGAAAAGGTTCCACTGCCGGAACTGGAACAAATAGCAGATAAGGTAAGAGCCTTAGGCATTTCCGTGCGCGTATCCGGTTAATTAGTAGCCTAGCGAGGCCAATGAAATTACATTTATTCCGTCCTTACGGGTATAGCTCATACCGGTTCCGGTGATGATATTCAAAGATTTTGGAGCTTGCACCTTTTCTAGGTCTAAAGTGGAAACAAATTTATTCAAAGAAGCAGCTGCTGCCTCAATTTGACCTGTGCCGAGTTTTATTTCAAAAGCACACCAGTCTCCGTTATATTTTTGAATGATAGCATCTACCTCCAATCCACTCGAATCACGATAGTGATATACTTTGGCATCATTAGCCTGTGCATAAACACGAAGGTCATGTATAGCCAACGACTCAAACAAAAAGCCCGTAAAGTTCATATCATTCAGCAGTGATTTTTCATTTGCCCCCAATACCGCTACCGCAAGTGACACATCGGTAAAATGACGCTTGGGTGACTTGCGTAATGAGGATGAAGAACGGATATGCGCATTCCAAGCCGGTTGGTTTTCGGTTATCATCAACCGGTCCAGGGCATCAAGATAATTATAAATCGTTGGTCGTGAAATATCCTGATCTTTCTCTCGAATGTCGGCTTCAAGCGCCGTAACATCTACCATTGTAGCTGTATTGCGTGCTAATGAGCGCAACAAATTTCGCACCTTGACAGGATCTCGCTTAGTGTTAGAAACACGACTCATATCCACCTCAGCCAGCAAATCAACATAAGCACGGTTCAAATCAATAGCCTGTCTCACACTCTTACCCATCAACGCCGGAAAGCCACCTATAATTATTTTTTCAATAATAAATTCCAAATCCGTAGGGTCATCATAAATATCAATTTTTTCTCCTTCAAAAAGTTTACCCAAACTTACTTTGCCGGACGAAAAGCCCAATTCTTGCCAACTCATGGTATGCATGTCAAGTATGGTAAACCTTCCCGCTCCTGAGTGCATTTTTATATTTTCTTCAGGGTTGGCTGAGCCTGTAAGAATAAATTGACCAACCTGCTTGCGGTTATCAACTTCGTGGCGTATGTAGTTCCAGATTGTGGGTTGCACTTGCCACTCGTCAATCAAGCGTGGCGTTTTACCCATCAGTAAGCGATGTGGTGCAGCTTCAATTAAAATGGAAGTCCACTCATATTGATCCAGTTCCAAAACACTGCCGGCAAATTGCTTTGCTGACTCAGTCTTTCCACAAGCCTTTGCCCCACGAATCAGTAATGCACCTGCCGACTCAAGTTTTCGCCTCAACTCACTATCTGATAATCTATTACGATATTCCATTGCGTTTTTGTATTAAAATCACGATACAAAGATACACAATTTTTACAGATTTAGAGCATTTCATTTTACACTTTTAGAGCATTTCACTTTACATTTTTAGAACATTCCATTTTACATTTTTAGAGCATTTTACTTTACACTTTTAGAATATTTCGCTTTACACTTTTGGAGTAATTAGTGTACATTTTGCGGTGGATAATAATTTTATATGCTGAAAATCAACCCCTTCTATCAGCGCCAACCCGGGATACCTGCCAACTTGCAAGGTGCCAAAATGACTATCTACCCCCAAGGCTTTTGCCCCCCCTAAGGTAGCCCATTTCAAGAGTATTTCCAGAGGAATCTCCGGAAAATTGACCGACAATGTTTTTACCTCTTCCAGTATGGACAAACCCGTATTAGAAGCTAAACTATCCGTTCCCAAGGCTACATTTACACCACTCTCATAAAAAAGCATAGCCGGAGGAAGCACGTCATTGATATACTTATTTGAGTTGGGACAAAGCACCCACGTAGCCTTATCCGTCTTTTTACTCACCGCCTCAATCACAACAGGTGTAGTGAAAGTATTATGCACCAAAAGCAAGCGCATTTGTTCATCAATCAATGGTGCTAAGGCTTGCCAGGCTGCATCACCTTCTCCCCTTGCTTCCTGATGATGAATAGACAATACTCCGGCCTTGCGGGCTGCAGCCACTGCAAAAGAGAACAAAGCATCGCTCATGCTATATACGGCATGTGGTGTAATACTTGCCGGAAATTTATCTTGCAAAGCTTGTGTCAGCACAGCTTCTGCTTCCTGCTTCTTTTCTTCAGCTGCATCAGCAGACAAGCCCACCGCTTCCACAAAAGTATGGTAATGAATAGGGCTGTTCTGTTTAATGGAAAAACTATTGATACTATTACTAATATCACCCACCGCCACTATGCCGGAGGTATGCATGGCTTCATCGGCATTTTGCATAGCAGCAATTTTGTCCTGTGCCGGTATGCCGGCACGCTCCGGCCACCCTTTCATAGCCTCCACAAAACCTTTCATACCCAAACCTTTTGGTAACACATTTTGGAGATGCGACAATTCCAAATGGCAATGGGCATTTACAAAGCCAGGTGTCAAAATTCCATTATAAAATTCGGTACCGGCGGTTTCTGCTCCTAGTTGCTCCACTGCTACTATCCGTCCCTCTTCATCAAGCGTCACTACTCCACGGCGAATCATTTCTCCGCTGCCTGTGAACACGTATTGTGCGGCTATCCGGCGCATATTTATAGTAAGGGGTGGCGGGTGACGGGTGACAGGGTATCAGGTAATTGCAAAGCACAACGCTGTAGGAAATGACGGTCGGAAGTATCTGCCGGAAAACGATAAAGCGAGTCGAGGTGTTGCTCTTCCTGTGCTATTTTAAATTGAGTGAAAATGATAGCATCATAGCCCTCTTTACGTTCTTTCAATTGCTGTTCCACAATTATATATACTTCTTTTAACAGCTTGGGATCCGCTCCGTACTTGTAAATGCTTCGCTTAAACTCTTCTTCGGAACAACCGTGTTTCAAAAAAACCGAACGATAAATGCTCAACGAGTCGGTATTAACACCGGCACCAAAGCCGTCTTCATACAAATACATATCAGTCAACACATTGGCTAGGTCATTTTGCGAAAGTGTTTTATTACAAGCTGTTACAAACAACAGCGTCACCAATAAATAAATATATTTCATAAGGCAAAGATAGGCATATTCTTTAAACTTCTTATTTTTTTAGTACCTTTGTCGTCATTTTAAGTAAAACTATTATGCGATTCAATGCTCCGGCATTTTTACGGCACTTGTACCCTTCCTTCATCTGGAGTTTTGACGATGAAACCGAAGGTGTATTTCTCACTTTCGACGACGGTCCCTGTCCCGAAGTGACACCGTGGGTATTGGACACCTTGGACAAATTTAATGCCAAAGCTACCTTCTTTTGCTTAGGCAAAAATGTGGAGAATTTTCCCGAGCTATTTAATGAGATAAAAAAGCGCGGACATGCCGTAGGTAACCATTCCTACAGCCACCAAAAAGGGTGGGGCATGGATACCGGCGATTATATACATGATGTAGATTTTGCCAACAGCCTCATTGAAGGTAATCTCTTCCGTCCACCCTACGGTCGCATTGGCCCTTACCAAGGCAAAATGATTAGCGAGCGGTATAAAATTATCATGTGGAATCTGCTTAGTCGCGATTACAGCAGGCGTCTCTCCGAAAAAAGTTGCGCGCGCAGAGTCATCAAGCATCTTAAACCCGGCTCTATAGTGGTGTTTCATGACTCCATTAAATCATCAAGAAATCTTTTCTATGCCCTTCCGTTAGTATTAAAACATATACAAAGCAGCGGTTGGAAATGCAAAGCAATAGAATTATAAAATATCGTAAGTAATAATTATGCACACTGTTTTGTTATTAGGAAACGGAGGGCGTGAACATGCCTTAGCCGCTAAATTGCGAGAAAGCAAATTGCTATCCAAACTATATACAGCACCCGGAAATCCCGGCACTGCTACATTGGGCGAGAATGTCAACATCAATGTCAACGACTTTGAGACCTTGAAACAGCTCACCCTCGACAAGGGA
>JAVBSQ010000151.1:0-13702 GCA_031556695.1 Bacteroidales bacterium
AAACACAAAAAAGAAATTTAATGAAAAATATCTTCTTTGTTTTTTCAAAAAAAGATTATATATTTGTATTCCCATTTTTTACAATTTGTAAGCAAATTTGACAAATATTTCAAAAATCGTAACCAATCATGCATAAACTCATTGACACACCCGAGGTGGTAATTCGTTTTTCCGGCGATTCCGGCGACGGAATGCAGCTAACGGGTACACTGTTTGCCGATGCCTCAGCCCTTATGGGTAATGACGTTTCGACCTTTCCTGATTTTCCGGCTGAGATTCGTTCGCCACAAGGTACTGTTGCCGGTGTTTCCGGTTTTCAAGTGCACATCGGCAACCATCAAATCAACACACCCGGCGATTTCTGCGATGTGCTGGTGGCAATGAACCCGGCAGCGCTCAAAGCCAATGCTTGTTGGTTAAAATCTAATGCTACGATTATCCTTGACGCTGACACCTTTGATGAAAAAGGTCTTAAATTGGCTGCTTATAAAACGGACGATGCGATCAAAGAATTAAAATTGGACGGTTATAATATTATTTTTGCGCCCATCACGACCCTAACCAAGGAGAGCTTAAAAGACAGCGGACTAGATCCGAAATCAGTGGTAAAAAGCAAAAATATGTTTGCACTCGGTGTCTGTTATTTCCTTTTTAACCGCACACTTGACTATACCGAGAAATATTTTGAAAGCAAGTTCCGTAAGAAACCTCAATTCATAGAGCCAAACAAAAAAGTGCTGCGTGACGGTTTTAACTATGCCTCGAACATCCACGCCATACAAGACACTTACGTTATTCAGAAAGCTGATTTACCCAAGGGCACTTACCGCAACATCAACGGTAACCAAGCGGCTGCCTGGGGTTTCATCGCCGCCTCTGAAAAATCAGGACGCCCTTTATTTTGCGGCTCCTACCCTATTACTCCCGCCACCAGCATTCTTGAAGAGTTGGCAGCGCGCAAAGATTTAGGTGTAAAAACGCTTCAATGTGAAGACGAAATTGCAGGTATTTGTACTACGATAGGTGCAGCTTACGCCGGCAACTTTGCAGTGACTACCACCTCCGGCCCCGGCCTTTCATTAAAGAGTGAGGCTATGGGATTAGCGGTAATTACCGAGCTTCCGATGGTGATTGTTGACGTGCAACGTAGCGGCCCCTCAACGGGCATACCTACGAAAACAGAGCAAACAGACCTCAACCAGGCACTTTATGGCCGCAACGGCGAATGTCCCATGATGGTGATGGCAGCCCACTCTCCCTCGCACTGTTTTGATACCGCTTTTATGGCGGGTAAATTAGCTATGGAACACATGATGCCTGTATTGATGTTGACCGAAGGATTCCTCGGCAACGGTTCTGAACCTTGGAAAATTCCAAGCATGAAAGATTATCCCGCAATAAATCCTCCTATTGTTCCGGCTAATGATCCTACCTATCAACCTTTCTTACGTGATGCTGAACGTATGGCACGCCGTTGGGCTCTGCCCGGCACCCCCGGCCTTGAGCACCGCGTGGGCGGATTGGAAAAAAACAACGATGGAAAAGTGTCAAGCGACCCCCATGTGCATGAACGTATGATCAAAGAACGTGCAGAGAAGGTAGCGCGTGTAGCCAATTTCATACCCGAGCTGAAGGTTATCGGCGAAGTACAAAATGATGTTCTCATCGTAGGATGGGGCGGCACTTTCGGACACTTATATACCGCTTTAGGAGAATTGCAAAATGCGGGAAAGAAAGTAAGTTTAGCACACTTTGATTATATCAATCCTCTACCCAAAAATACTGCCGAAGTATTCGGCAATTTTAAGAAAATTATAGTGTGTGAATTGAATAGCGGACAGTTTGCCAACTACCTGCGTGCTGAGCACCCGCAATTCACCTACCACCAATGCAACAAGGTGCAAGGCCTTCCATTCACTGTAGAAGAAATTGTTAGCGCTGTAAGCCAACTTTAATTTCGTAATTTTTAATTCGTAATTCGTAATTAATAATGAAATACACTCCCCAAGACTTTAAAAGCAATCAGGAAGTAAAATGGTGCCCCGGATGTGGCGACCATGCTATCTTAGCCTCCGTACAACGCGCCTTGCCTGAGGTGAGCGAAGCGTTGGGATATAGCAAAGAACGATATGTATTTGTATCGGGTATAGGTTGCGCTTCGCGCTTTCCTTATTATATGAACACCTACGGTTTTCATGGCATTCACGGTCGTGCTGCCGCCATTGCCACCGGTATCAAGGTAGCTAACCCTACCCTCACGGTGTGGCAACAAACCGGGGATGGTGATGCCTTAGCTATTGGTGGAAATCACTTTATACATGCTATTCGCCGTAACATCGACATCAATATTCTTCTCTTCAACAATCAAATTTATGGATTGACAAAGGGACAATATTCACCTACTTCACGCTTGGGTATCGTTACTAAAACCTCCCCTTTCGGAACAGTAGAACACCCCTTCACTCCCGGTGAATTGGTTTTAGGCGCACGCGGTACTTTCTTCGCACGCTCACTGGACGTTGAATTGAAGCTCACCTCTGAAATACTGGTTGAATCCGCTAAGCATGACGGCACAGCAGTGACTGAGGTGCTGCAAAACTGTGTGATTTTCAACGATGGCACTCACGCTTCTTTTACTGATAAGGAAGTGCGTGAAGACCGCACTATTGTTTTACGCCATGGCCAACCTATGATTTTTGGAAAAGAAAAAAACAAAGGTTTGATATTGGATAAAATGAAACTAAAAGTGGTTACCATTGGTGAAAACGGCATCACTGAAAAAGACATTTTGGTACACGACGCTAAAGAGCCAAACAACGGCATACACATGATGCTGGTGAATATGAAAGCGCCGGAATTCCCCGTAGCGCTAGGCGTTATTCGTGCAGTGGCCGACAAAACTTATGATGATAATGTGCGCGACCAGGTATTAGAAGTGCAAAGTAAAGCTACTATTAAAAATGTAGATGAGCTGTTACGTAGCGGTAGCACCTGGGAGGTAAAATAAATACAGGTTACGAGGTTACAAGTTACAAAGTTACGTAGACTTTGAATTTGCAGCCTTGTAACCCTGTAACTTGTAACCCTGTAACTTGTAACTATTAACATAAATTTAAAAAAAGATCCATGAAAGCAAAAGAAATTATGGCTAGCCTTGAAAAAAGGTATGCACATGAAAAAGAATTCCTTCAAGCAGTACACGAAGTGTTGGAATCAATTGAAGAAGTGTACAATCAACACCCTGAATTTGAAAAAGCAAAGATCGTTGAGCGTATCGTTGAGCCCGACCGCGTATTCACTTTCCGTGTAACCTGGCAAGATGATAAAGGTGAAGTACAAGTTAACACCGGTTACCGTGTACAATTCAACAACGCTATCGGACCATACAAAGGCGGTATCCGTTTCCATCCTACCGTAACCTTATCAACTTTGAAATTCCTGGGCTTTGAACAAACATTCAAAAACGCTTTAACTACTCTTCCCATGGGTGGTGGTAAAGGTGGTTCAGACTTCAACCCCCAAGGTAAATCAGATGCTGAAATCATGCGTTTCTGCCAAGCTTTCATTGCTGAATTATGGCAATATTTGGGACCTGACACAGACGTTCCTGCAGGCGATATAGGTGTAGCTGCCCGTGAAGTTGGCTTCATGTACGGTTATTACAAAAAATTAGCCCGTGAAAACACCGGTACTTATACCGGTAAAGGTATGACTTGGGGTGGTTCATTGATTCGTCCCGAAGCTACCGGTTTTGGCGGTATCTACTTTGTAGACCATATGCTTAAAACCCGTAAAATTGACATTAAGGGCAAAACCGTAGCCGTTTCAGGCTTTGGTAACGTGGCTTGGGGTGCTGCTCTGAAAGCTACCGAGTTAGGTGCTAAAGTAATTGCTATTTCCGGCCCTGACGGTTATATTTTAGATGAGGCCGGCTTAAATGCTGAAAAAATTGCTTACATGGTGGAATTGCGTACCAGCAACAACAACGTGGTAGCTCCTTACGAGAAAAAATTCCCCGGTTCAAAATTCTTTGCCGGTAAGAAACCTTGGGAAGTGAAAGTTGATATCGCTTGTCCTTGCGCTATCCAAAACGAACTGAACGGCGAAGATGCTAAGATGTTGATTGCAAACGGTGTAACCTGCGTTGGTGAAATTTCTAACATGGGTTGTACTCCCGAAGCTATTGCTGAGTTCACCAAGGCCAAATTGTTGTTTGCCCCCGGTAAAGCAGTTAATGCCGGTGGTGTAGCCACTTCAGGTCTTGAAATGACCCAAAATGCTATGCATATCAATTGGACCAGCGAAGAAGTTGATGCCAAACTGAAACAAATCATGCAAAATATTCATGAGGCCTGTGTTAAGTATGGTACACAAAAAGATGGCTATATCAACTATGTGAACGGTGCTAACATTGCCGGATTCATGAAAGTAGCCCAAGCTATGCTGGAACAGGGATTGGTATAAATAACTATCAATCAACACATTGTAAAAAAGCCTTCGAATATTCGAAGGCTTTTTTATTTAAAAATAAAGATTTAACTTAAAAAATGTATGCCTAATCTTAAAAAGTTTTAAATTTGCGGCGGATTCCAAAATAAAACCGTTTAAAGTACATATGATGTTTCTCCGTTGTAATTTACGCACTTTGCTAATTAGTGCGAGTGTGTTGTTGGTATCATGCGAAGCTGAGCACCAGATTTGGTTACAAAACATGCAGGGTTCGTTGGATTATAGTGTTCCCACCGTATTAGCAAAAGGACAAACTGTGGCCTTCGTTGCCGGCGGGGTCTCCGACCCCAAGCAAGGTGAGAGTTATGTTTGGAATGCACCCCATTTCTCTCCTGCTACATTTGTCGGCCCTTCTTTTGTTGCAGTGTGTCCCGAAGAGAGTGGTGATTACCCCTTAAGTGTTACTGTGAAGGCTACAGGGTACCGCGACTGGAGTATCAGCAAAACGCTTAGTATTGTCGGCAACATGGAAATGGAAGGTACATTGGATTGCAGTTGTTCTTCCAACCTAATAAAAGGTATTCCTGTAACTTTTCTTGCTTACGGTATTACCAGTCCCGCCGAAGGTGTTACTTATACATGGAATGCGCCCGGTTTTGAACCTTCTACTTTTGAGGGGCCTAAATTTACTGCCACTCCTATTTCCAGCGCCACACAAACGCCTGTAATACTTATAGCAACTGCTAAAAACTACACCACATTAACGATTGAAAAAAGTTATGCTGTTGGGGAATGCCTGGCCATGCAGGGTAATATGACTTTTGATGTACAACCCGAATTGGTTAAGGGTTTTTCTTCTACTTTTACCACCGGAGGCTTGACAGCTTTAAGCCCTATTACTTATACTTGGAACATGCTTGGCTTTAACCCTGTTACTTCCAGTGGAACAACCGTTGTTTCCCAACCTGTGGAGACCGGAACTTCTGCCAAGATAACAATTACGGCTACAGCTGATCAATATTGTCCCATAAGTTCAGAACAAAATATTCCGGTTACCGCTTGTAAGGAAATGAGCGGAACATTGACGTTATTTATGGGCACACCGGTTGTAAAAAACATACCGGTTGAGGTGTCTGCAACAGGCCTCACTGCCGGGGCTCAAGCTGTTACTTACTATTGGGATGCACCCGGCTATACACCTGCTACATTTACAGGCCCTTCTAAAACTATCGTGCCCAACAGTTCTTCAAATGAAAGTCCGGTAATAGTCATTGCCAAGTCGCCCGGTTATTGTGACGTTAAAGAAGAAAAGCGGCCGGCCGTTGACGGCTCTTTAGTAATGTCGGGTACCCTGACCAGCACTGCAGCTCATCAAGTGGCCGGAAAACCGGTAAAAGCTGCTGCCAGTACTTTTACTGTTGGAGGCAACCTTTCCTGCGGAAGTACCACCATGAACTACACTTGGGAAGTCAGTCCTGCTATACCCGGAGCCACAGCCAACGGAGATAAATATATTGTTACCTGGCCTTCTGCCGGCACTTATGAGATCAAACTAACAGCCAAAGCTAACCATTATACAGATGTTGCCATATACAAGGGCATACAGGTAGAGGACTGCCATACTATGATAGGCAGCCTCAATCCGGTAATTGACAAGTTGGTAACTAAAGGCGTTCCTGTCACTTTTACAGTTGACGGCATGTCTGCCCCTGACCAAACCATTAGCTATCAATGGCAGGGAGAAGGATTTTCTCCATCCAGCCACACCGGAAATTCTTTTGCTGCCACCTATATTGGCAGTTCCAGTAGTGTTGCCATTAATGTTACCGCTAAGGCTCCTTATTATTGCGACACGAAAACAAGCGAGGTGATTAGCATAAAAGCCTGTAAAGACATGACAGGCACCCTGGTTCTCAGCACTCCTACACATATAGTACAAAGCGCCGGCACAACTTTCACGGCCGGAGGTTTATCAGCCGGAAGCACACCTGTCTCTTACAACTGGAGTACTCCCGGATTTTCACCTACTACATTTACAGGCAGTGAGTTTACCACTAACGCCTTATCGGCAGGTGCCAGCACTATTACCGTGACGGCTCGTGCTAACGGATATTGTGATGTGAGTACAACGAAAAATATATTAACAGCACAATGCATTAATATGAATGGTGATTTGATTGTTGATGCCCCCGGCGCCGTAAAAGGATTGGGGATAACATTTTCTGCACGGGGAGTATCTACACTGAATAATGAGCCCATTACCTATCTATGGACGGCACCTGACTTCAATGGCACGGCCAGCAGCAATACATTTAGCGGTACCTGTCCCAATAATACCGGCACATATCCTATCAGTGTTATAGCCAAAGCCACCAACTATTGCAATAGCACCTATTCAACGAACATTAGCGTGAATGGAGGAAAAACAATGATGGGTAATTTGTCTATTAACACGTCAACCCCATTTGTGAGTGGCAGTTCACACACGTTTACAGCCAATGTAGATGATATTACAGAGCCCTCCAAAGCAAATCTCAGCTATTCATGGAGCGCTCCCGACTGTAGTCCGGTAAGCGGTAGTGGCAATACTTTCACTATTACCACACTTCCATCAGACCCATCAAAAACGTATCATGTCATTCTCACCATTACGGCCAACGGATACAATCCTAAACCCTACGATTTACCGTTCATGGTCAACTGCACCGCCATGACCGGAAGCGGCAGCTTTACCTTGAGCCCCGGCACATTAGTAGCCAAAAATCAAATTATCCCCTTAAATGCTGCAACGCCCTCAAGCCCGGCCGCAGTTTCTTATGCCTGGAGTATCCCCGGCAATTTTAGCGTTGAAAGCGGAGCTGCCAATACAAAAACATTGACTATAAAATCAGCCAATGTGACAGATATAGCTACCATCAGTCTTAATATGAGCAAGGACAACTATTGTCCGGAAAATTACACCCAAAGTGTAAAAGTAACTGATTGCCACCCTATGCCGCAACCCAGCATTACCGGCGGCCCTTTCACCCTCAACAGCTATCAAAAAGCGACCTTCTACGCCGGCGGCGTGGAGACTATTTCAGCGGCAAGTTATGAATGGAGCATTGCCGGCGGGTTCACCTATACCGATAACAAGCAATCATCATTTACGGCAAAAGCTCCTGAAACTAATGGTGCAGTTCATACACTGAATCTTAAAGTTACGGCACCCAACTATTGCGAAGGCACAGCCTCTGCAACCATTTCCATCAACGAATACGCTAAGCCTTTGGCCGGCACCATAACTGTGGATAATTCCTTTGATACCGCAGGTTATAGCAACAATATCGGATATTCAATATGGTTAGCTAAAGGCAGCAATATAACTTTGAACGCAGTCTATACTCCACACCCTACAGAGGATCCATCAAATCCGGTTATTATTTTTGACTGGTTTGACGGCAATGGAAATGCCATAGCTTTAGGTACTAATGGCACTGTAACTGCTCCTACATCAGTAGCTATACATTCTCAAATCACCGTTCAGGCACGCATCAAACCCGATGCCGGCAGTGATAATGCGGGGATAAGCTACGGCCCTAAAAAGAGAACATACGCTTATGATGTCCAGGATTGTAAATATACCGGAAATGATCTGCATATTGACATACGCCACCAATGCCGCACCAGGAAAGACCAAGCAGGTTTCTCAATCAACGAAGAAGCCTATCTGAAAGATGCATACAATAACATTTATAGAATCGTACAGTTACCTGATGCCGCTGCCACTCCAGGCATGCAATGGTGGTTCGCAGAGAACTTAAGGTCTAATGCCGGTAATAACTATAGAACCTATGTCACTACCCATGGTGTCTATTACCAATACGACAACACCTCGAATAATGACATGAACGACCCGACCAGAGGAATATATTGTCCTGTTGGTTGGCGGCTGCCAACAGATGCGGAATGGACTTATTTAAAAGACAACACTACTAATCCAGGATATGCCTTAAGAGCCAAAACTTCTGGTGGAAAAACAAATGTAGATTCTGATATAAACTGGTCTTCAGATACTGAACTCGGCACAGATTATTATGGATTTACAGTACACGCTACCGGATACTACGAAACAAACTCAAGCGAAGGTGTTGGTTATAAGAACACATCTAATCGTGCATTTTTATTAAGCAGCAATTATCTAAAAACGGCTACATTCATTGTTACTGATGCTACATTATACATAAATTCTCGTCCTTCAACTACCGCATATTTCCCCATGCGTTGTATTAAAGACTAACCTTAACCTTGTTTTATATTCCACGGAAAAGCCGTTCAGTAATGGGCGGCTTTTTCTTCTGCAAAATATTTCGTAAATTTGAGGGATTTTTATGTTATGACCTTAATCGACATCATACACCAGCCGGAAACTAAGCAGCTTGAATTTAAGGAAGTGGTGCCCACTAAAGCTGACTTGGCAAAATCTATCGTGGCTTTTGCTAACCAAGCCGGTGGAGACTTATTTATAGGCATTAAAAACAAGCCGCGAGAAGTCATAGGGCTGGATGATGATCAAGTGTTGGTATTAGAGGAAAAAATCACCAATATTATTCACGATAGTTGTTCCCCTATTATTTACCCTGAAATTACCTCTATACAAATAGAAGGGAAATTAATCTTACGTGTTCACATTTACAAAGGGAGCCAACCACCCTACTATCTTAAAGGAAAAGGGAAGCTACATGGCACTTACATTCGTACCGGTTCTTCCACTAGATTGGCAACACCGGAGATTATTGATAACTTGGAACGAATACAAAAAAACATTTCTTTTGATAGTGAGCCTGTACCACTACAACATGGGACAGATCTGCTTCTTAATACGCTTGACAAGACATACAGAGAGAAGACCGGAGAAGAATTATCAGGTGTTATATTACAGAAATTAGACTTATTCCACAAAGAGCAAGGAAAATTAGTCCCGTCAAAAGCATTGGTATTGCTATCAGATGACACCCTAAAACAAAAACTATTCCCTTATGCTAAAATAGAATGTGCCCGCTTCAAAGGCAATACGCCCGGAACGTTCATTGACCAAAAAACCATTGATGAGTCTCTAATCGTTCAAGCAGACTTAGCGTATCAGTTTGTTTTGCGTCATATCTCAGAAGGTACCGCCGGCTATGACGGAGTATTTCGAAAAGACCGGTGGGAATATCCTATACTTGCCCTTAGGGAAGCTATTCGCAACGCCGTTATCCATCGTGATTATTCCATTTCCGGCAGCGATATAAAAATCGCAATATTTGATGATAAAATTGAAATTACCAATCCCGGAGAACTGATGCCTTTGGTGGATTTCAATTTAATGGAAGCCGGACAGTCAAATATTCGCAATAAAATATTGGCCCCGGTATTTAAAAAATTAGGTATTATTGAGCAATGGGGCAACGGCCTACGTATAATATCAGACGATTTAACCAACTATCCCGAAATAGGCTTTGAGTGGAAAGAGGTAGGCCCTGGTTTTAGAATGATATTCACAAAGTTGAAGAAAAACAAAGATTACCCAATGGGGTTGGGTAATGGGTTGGGTAATGGGTTGGGTAATGGGTTGGGTAATCAATTAAACGACTCCTTGATAAAAATCATAAATACGATGATTAGTAACCCATTAATCACAATTTTCGAATTATCACAACAGTTAAATATATCGACAACCGCTATTGAAAAACATATCCACAAACTAAAATCTCTAAAAATTATTGAAAGACAAGGGCGCACAAGAGGACGATGGATAGTACTCAACCCTGATATAAATTGTAAATTGTAAATTATTATATTCCTATTATAATGGCTGACGAAAAGATTATTTTCTCTATGAACGGGGTGGGAAAAACCATTCCTTCGAGTAACAAAACAATACTGAAAGATATTTACCTGTCTTTCTTTTATGGCGCAAAGATCGGCATCATTGGCCTCAACGGGTCCGGTAAATCCACCCTGATGAAGATCATTGCCGGCATTGAAACCTCCTACCAGGGTGATGTGGTGTGGGCTCCGGGCTACACTGTAGGTTATCTCAAGCAAGAACCTCAACTGGACGAGAGTAAAACGGTAAAAGAAATTGTGCAGGAAGGCACACAGGAAATTGTTGACCTGTTGCGCGAATATGAAGAAGTGAACCTTAAGTTTGCCGAACCAATGAGCGATGATGAGATGAACAAGCTCATAGAACGCCAAGGGGAACTGACGGAAAAAATAGAACATGTGAACGGGTGGGAGCTTGACACGAAGCTGGAGCGCGCAATGGATGCCCTGCAGTGCCCCGAGCCCGACGCACTGGTGAAACATCTCAGCGGAGGCGAGCGCCGCCGTGTGGCCCTCTGTCGCCTGCTGCTCAAAGAACCGGACGTGCTGTTACTCGATGAGCCTACCAACCACCTTGATACCGAAAGTATTCAATGGTTGGAGGCCCACCTGCAACAATATAAAGGCACTGTTATTGCAGTAACGCATGATCGTTACTTCCTTGACAATGTGGCCGGCTGGATTTTGGAACTTGACCGTGGCGAAGGTATTCCCTGGAAAGGCAACTACAGCTCATGGTTAGACCAGAAGGCTAAACGACTGCAACAGGAAGAGAAACAGGAAAGCAAGCGACGCAAGACGCTGGAGCGCGAGCTGGAGTGGGTACGCATGTCGCCCAAAGCCCGCCAAGCCAAGTCCAAAGCCCGTTTAGGTGCTTATGAAAAGATGTTGAACGAGGACGGCAAGCAGAAAGAAGAAAAACTGGAGATCTTTATTCCCAACGGTCCCCGCCTGGGTGATAAGGTGATTGAGGTACAAGGAGTGAAAAAAGCATATGGCGACAGGATATTATTTGAAGATTTAACCTTCAAACTACCGCCCGCAGGCATAGTTGGTGTTATAGGGCCTAACGGCGCCGGAAAAACCACACTTTTCCGCCTTGTTATGGGATTGGAACAACCGGATGCAGGCAGCTTTGAGGTGGGTGAAACAGTAAAGACGGCTTATGTAGACCAGCAACACAGTAAAATTGATCCGGAGAGAACGGTATATGCCACCATCTCCGAAAATAGCGATCTTATACGTTTAGGGAACCGTGAAGTGAATGCCCGCGCTTATGTATCTCGCTTCAACTTCTCAGGCGCCGACCAGGAGAAAAAATGCGGCATACTCAGCGGCGGTGAACGTAATCGTTTGCACCTGGCGCTGGCGCTGAAGGAAGAAGGCAACGTACTTCTACTCGATGAGCCCACCAATGATGTGGACGTAAATACTATCCGCGCATTGGAAGAGGGTTTAGAGAATTTTGCCGGCTGTGCGGTAATCATCTCGCACGACCGTTGGTTCCTCGACCGTGTGGCTACGCATATCTTAGCCTTCGAGGGTGACTCTAAAGTTGTTTTCTTTGAAGGTGATTACAGCGAGTACGAAGAGAACAAGAAGAAACGCTTGGGTGATGTGACACCGAAGCGGTTCAAGTATAAGAAATTAAGGGACTAGGAGACTAAGAGACTAAGAGACTAAGTGATTAAGTGATTAAAAATAAAAGCGGATTATGTTATTAAGTTTTGTGAAATTTGCCATATTGGCTACCTTAGGTGAAGTTATTGCTTTGCGATTACGCACGGGTAAATGGACAAAGGAAAATTTCGGATTGCTCCCCAGGGCTATCATTTGGGGATTTTTTGGAATAGGTATCTCATGGGCCTTTGTAATCTTCAGTAAGGGAACCCCTGCCCTGCTTGAGTCACTGGGTGTTCAAGGGGCCGGAGCGGCTTTTGCTGTTTCCGGATTATCATGGGCAAAGGTAGGAATAGCCTTATGTATAAGTGTAGCTATGAATACAATTTTTGCTCCTGTATTCATGTCGTTTCACAAAATCACCGATATGCATATTGCCCGTTATAACGGTAGTATGCGTTGTTTTCTACACCCTATAGATATTACTTCGGCGTTTCGTGAATTAAATTGGGAAACACAATGGTCATTCGTATTTAAGAAAACCATTCCTTTCTTTTGGTATCCAGCCCACACCATAACTTTTCTTTTGCCGGCCGATTACCGGGTATTATTTGCGGCTTTCCTTAGCATAGCGCTGGGAATATTGTTAACAATCACTTCGGATAAGAAATAAGGTTAATCACTATAAACAAAAAGGGCACTGAATTTTTAATTACTCAGTGCCCTTTTTATATTTTAATCTCAAGGTCTTACTTCTTGTTAGGAAGTTCGAGCCCGTAGCCTTTAAGTTTATCTTCACGCTTAAGCCATATGCCTAAGATGAGGGCTAAAACGCCAAGGCCTGCAAAAATCAACATGGGTACCATATAGTTGTAGGTTACACTTTCACCTGCTGCAATTTGTTCACGTATGCCGGGATTAGCAGCATCCAAGGCCAGACCTATAAGGAAGGGGAAAAGTAATAAACCTATATTTTGTATCCAAAAGATAACGGAGTAAGCAGAGCCGAGGTAACGGTTTTCCACTAATTTAGGTACTGAGGGCCACAAGGCTGCAGGCACCAGTGAAAAGCTTACACCCAATAAAAGAATGGCTGAATAGGCCACTACAGGAGTGAAGGCCGCCGCAGGAACCAAGGCGAATACGAGGTGGCAGCAGCACATTAAAACGGCACCATAAATAAGCATGGTAGCTCCTTTACCTTTATTGTCAAGATAGAAACCGAGGAAGGGCGTAAGCAACATTGCACCTATGGGGAACCATGAGAACACGTCGCCTGCCTCAGTGTTAGAGATGTGCAAACGATTTTCCAACATGTTGGCTGCAAATTTTTGGAAGGGGAAAATAGCAGAATAATACAGTACACACAAACCGGCAACTATAAGGAAGGTACGGCTGGTAAAGAGTTTACCTATATCGCTAATTTTAAATGGTTCTTCAGCTTCTGTTTCCTGACTACCCAATTGTTTATCCAGTTTTTTATCCATGATGGCGTAAACAATAAAGGAAACTAAACCGATAAAGAGAAGGGCCAAACAAAATAATACGGGAGCGCTTACTGACTGGAAAGAGTCGGCAATGCGGGGTGATATGCGAAATACGGCAAATACTCCCAAGCGGGCAATAGCCATTTCAATACCCATAGCCAAAGCCAGCTCTTTTCCGGTGAACCATTTTACAATACCTTTAGAAACGGTAACACCGGCCATTTCAGCACCACAGCCAAAAATAGCAAAGCCTACGCAAGCGAGCTTGGCAGAGGCTGGAAAGCCAGGCCAGAAAG
>JAVBSQ010000043.1:0-7165 GCA_031556695.1 Bacteroidales bacterium
AATTACACCATCAAGGATAGCATCTTTGATGGTGTCTTTTATAATACCCACAGCCGGTGAAGGCTGCAGGTTATACTTTTTCATGATCATATTTCCACTGATCGGCGGTTGAAAATTACGGATAGCATCTTTAGCTTCCACTTCTACCAATTTTTGCCGCACAACCTCAAAGTTACGCATGTGCTTGCGTACTGTTGCTTCATTCTTGGAGGTAATATCCGCCTCACAAAGCAACATTAGGTCGTCAATATCATCGCCTGCATCAAAAAGCAAACGCCGCACTGCCGAGTCCGTGACCTCTTCCTGCGAAAGAATAATGGGGCGCAGGTGCAACATCACCAATTTTTCTACATACTTAATGCGATTGTCATTCATCGGCAAGCGCAGATGGCGGAATATGCGGTTCACCATCTTAGCACCCAAAAATTCATGACCGTGGAAAGTCCAACCCAGCTCGGGGTCATAACGCTTGGTAACAGGCTTAGCCACATCATGCAGCAAGGCAGCCCAACGCAGCCACAAATTATCACTCTTGGCGGCTACACCATCAAGCACCTGCATGGTGTGGGCAAAATTATCTTTATGGCCGCGCCCTTCCTTTATCTCCACTCCTTTCAGCTTTGACACTTCAGGCAAGAAAAACTCCAGTATACCGGTTTCTTCCATCAGGTAAAAACCTTTAGAAGGCTGTTTGGAGGTCATCATCTTCGTTACCTCGTCAACAATGCGCTCAATAGACACCACAGGGGTACTCAAGCGGTGCTTGTTACGGCTGATAGCCTCCAACGATTCCGGCACAATAGTGAAACCTAACTGTGTAGAGAAACGTATGGCTCGGAACATACGCAAGGGGTCATCACTATAAGTAATATCAGGATTCAGCGGCGTACGTATCAATCCATTTTGCAGGTCTTGCACACCACCAAAGGGGTCTATTAGGTTGCCATAGTCGGCCTTCTGCAAACTAAATGCCAAGGCGTTGATGGTGAAGTCGCGGCGACACTGATCGTCGGACAAGGTTCCGTCTTCCACCAGGGGCTTGCGGGAGTCGGGATTATAGGACTCTTTACGACAGCCAACAAATTCAACATCCATATTATCACAACGCAGCATGGCTGTTTTAAATCGACGGAAAACCTTCACTTTAGTCTTCAATTTTTCTGCTACTTTCTCCGCCAAATCTATGCCACTACCTTCCACTACTATATCTATATCTTTGGACTCACGGCCGAGCAGGCAATCACGCACGTAACCTCCAATAACGTAGGCGGGGGTTCCTTCCTGTTCCGCTATTTCGGATACCAGTTGAAATATTCGATGTTGTAAAAAATCAGACATAGGGAGTTGAGAGATAAGAGATAAGAGATAAGAGATAAGAGATAAGAGATAAGAGATAAGAGATAAGAGATAAGAGATAAGAGATAAGAGATAAGAGATAAGAGACACAAGACTTAATGACACATGACTAAGGGAGCCCGTAATTTGTAACTTGTAACTTTGTAACTTTGTAACTCGTTACCCGTCACGGATTGTACCGGCTTTCTTTGAGGAGCGTTTGTGCATCAAGCGCCATCAGTTCCGGCAGGGTAATATCTTTTCTTTTCATGTAAGCCTCCACCATACGGTAGCCCAGCCACACGGCAGCCTTCCCGGGCGACTCTTTGGAAAAGGAAGCGGTAAAAGGCGCCTCGCCTACATACTTATGAATAAGAAATTGATTGTTAGTATACAACTCTTGTTGCTCCAGGAGGAAAGTCCACATATTTTTCTCGTTTTCTCTACACCATTTCATCTGTTGCGACGTGAAGCCGAATACAAGTGTGTCGGCAGCTTTAGGGAAACAGAGCGTATTCACATAAAATATTTTACCGCCATACAGCATTTGTTGCAAGAGATTGGCATCAGAACCACCTTCAGGGTAATATTCACTTGCTACCCAAGCCTGCATACATTCAATGGGAATACGGCCGGGACGCATATTGTACTGCTGATAGCGCGGAAAATCCAGTTGGCTGTATAAGCTGCAGGTGTCGCCCAAATAGCGGTCAAGCCCCACTCCTATCACACTGTCGGTGAGCATCAGCGACTCATTGAATCCGGATATATAAGTATATATTTTAGGAATAAGCATATCCGGAAAATAATATTTTAGATGTTTAAATCCTCCTGTCAATCCGGTATTCAACGACTCTTCGTCAGGGAAAACCTGCTCCACTTCCTGGTAGGCCATTTTCACTACGCCGGATTTCATAAACTCATTGAGCATAGTGGTATATAAAGCACTACGGCTGTTTCCTATACCTATAAGGCCGGTATTATAAAACTCAAAGAAATGGCCATATTTTTCACGCATCACCGTCAACTGTACAGTATCAGCAGCGGCTACTGCCAAATCTTTATCCATACGCTGCACCTCTATGCTAACGGGGATATCATCGACATTAGCACCTCCACCGCAAGATAGTAAGACCGTAAGACAGTAAGATAGTAAGACCGAGAGACCGAGAGACCGAGAGATATGTAGTTTCATTTTCAATTCTCCATTTTCAATTTTCAATTAGCTTTTCGTATTTCGGCACTTCACTGACGAAATCGTATTTTCCGGTGGAGGGGTTGAGTTTACAGCAGTAGAGCTGTTTACCGTTACCCACCATTAACCATGGCACCTGCAAAGTTAAGTTATATCCTGCAATTTGCATAAAAGTTTGTTGGCTTATTTTCACATTTTCGGCTTTACACTCCACAATCATCAGGGGTTGAGCCGCGCGGGTGTATACCACAATATCGGCACGGAGGCTTCGTTTTCCAAGCGGCACCACTATCTCCACTCCTATGAGCCCGGCAGGCACCTCACAATCGTGCATAAGGAAATGCAGGAGGTCCTGCCGCACCCATTCTTCGGGGGTGAGGGCCACGTACTTTTTTCGCACGGGATCAAAAATCTCGCGGCCTTTAGGGGTATCTTGTATGCGTGGATTGAATTCCATTTTATCATACAAATATACAAATTTCATTACAAAATTCGTACCTTTGCGCTACTAAACCTCTAAACCTATTTTAAACATGGTAATTATCAACAGCTTCAAAGAGTTTGAATCATACGTAGGTAAAGAAATCGGTGTTTCGGAATATTTAAAGATTACCCAGGAGCAAATCAACCTGTTCGCAGATGCTACGCTTGACCATCAATGGATTCACGTTGATGTAGAGAAAGCTAAACAGGAAAGCCCGTTTAAAAATACCATTGCCCACGGCTATCTTTCCTTGTCGATTCTGCCTCATCTGTGGGCGCAAATAGCAGAGGTGAACAACGTGAAATCGTTGATTAACTACGGCATGGAAAAGCTTAAATTCAACCAGCCGGTAGTGGTTGACAGTGAAGTGCGCATTCGCGTAAAATTACTTTCATTGACCAACCTGCGTGGTATAACCAAAGCTGAGATGAAGGCTACACTGGAAATCAAAGATTGTCCGAAAAGCGCTTTTGATGCGGTAGTGATCTTCCTCTACAACTTTGAAGAAGGCTACAACTCCTAAGCGAATAAAGCTGCAGGCCATGGCTAAGTTCCGATTTAAACTGAGGAAAAGAAAACAGCGCGAAATTCCGGCCGATCATACTTGCCGGAACTGTGGTACTCAAACGCAAGGCCGTTATTGTCATGAATGTGGACAGGACGTCTTTGCAGGTACGGGAATGCCTATTTTCCAACTGATAGGGCAACTACTGGATAATGCTTTCGCACTATACAGTAAAACGCCGCAAACACTATGGAAGCTGATGGTTAAGCCTGGTTTTCTGTCGGAGGAATACCGCATAGGCCGTATCAACCGTTATGTGCATCCGGTGAAATTGTTTTGGATGTCAACGCTGGTATTTTTCGCCCTGTTGATTGGCAGTATAGATATCAGCGACGATGATAAGAAAAGTGAGAAAAAGAGAACTCAAGAAACAGAACAGGTAAAAGAGGCATTCTCACAAACTCCCGTAACCGTTTCGGAATCGTTGGATACGATACAAACAAAGAAGAAATCCACGATTTTTAAAACAGGAGAAAAGTTAAGAAAGAGTATTGGAAAAGACTTAAGCAAGGCTGAGATTATCAACTATATTGTTAAATATGTACCCTACGCCACTTTTCTTTTGATACCTATCTTCGCACTATTGCTTGCGCTGTTTTTTCGCCGCAACAAATTCTATTATATGTACCATATGACTTTTGCCGTGCATTTTCATGCCTTCATGTGGATATTTTTTAGTCTGTTGATTATTCTTGATCTGTTCACTCCCAACTTCAGCTATCCCACCTGGCTGGAGATATTATTATTTTTCATACCGGGCGTTTACCTGGCTATAGCACTGCATCGGTTTTACCATACTAAAACGAGGAAGAGGGCAGTATGGAAAGCTATATGCATTACCTTACTGTATGCTACGCTAATTCTAGCCGTTACCATACTATTAGCATTATTGGCACTCAAACTACTGGGCTATTTGGACGACACGGTAGTAGCTATGAAGCTTTAAAAACGCTTGCACCGCGGCTATAACAACTTCCGGCGTTTCACGGTGTGGCGTGTGTCCAGCCTCCGGCATACAAACACCTACCGGCCCCGGCACATTTTCCCGAATTGATTCGACTTGTTTAATTGTACCGTATTCATCTTTCTTCCCTTGAATAATCAAGACAAGACATTGAATACGTTTCAGAAAATGTTCTATATTCCAACTACGGAATTCCTCGCTGAGCCAGGTATCAGCCCAAAGCCGGAATACCATCTCCGTTTTCTCGCCGTGATAATAGCCTAATTTTTCTTTTAGGTTGCCATTTTCGTACAACTCTTCTGCTTTCCGGATACCGTCCAGCGTCACCTCTTCCACCAACACATGTGCCCCTTCGGTAATCACCATTTTAATCTTCTCCGGATATTTAGCCGCTGCCAGCAGGGCTATACTTCCGCCATCGCTATGCCCAAATAAAATCACCTCTTTTAGAGCAAGTGTTTCCATCAATTGATTTAGGACGTCAGCTTCCCTCTCCAAATAATCATTCGTCCGCTTGGTTACGGTGAACGAATCGGACTGTCCATAGCCCTGGCGGTCGTATACCAGTGTGTTAAAACCGGTAATTTCGCCGAGTTTTTCGGGGAAGTCGCGCCAATGCCTAATGCAGCCAAACGACTCGTGAAGGAATATGATGGTGGGTGCATGTTCATCTCGTAGGGTGGAGGAACAGTGAAGGCGGGTGCCGAAGATGATGAAGTCTTCAGATATGGATACATGATTCATGCCGACAAATATAGGATATTTTGTAAGAAAACACCAACAGAAATAAACCAAATGTCCGGTGTTGAGGCTTAAAAACCAAAGCAATAATTCTGTTTTGCAAAATTATTTTGCAAATAAATTTTGTAATTCAAAATTACTTGTGTATTTTTGTAGCATAAAACGATGTATGAAGATAGTATCGCATAGGAAAATCAGAGAGTTTTATGAGGCGAATGGGCACGAGGACTCACGGGTGGCGTTAGAGCGTTGGTATGATGCGGCAGAGAGAGCAGAATGGAAAAACTTATCGGATATTAAGGTAGATTTTTCAACTGTTGACTATGTGGGTAATCAGCACTACGTTTTTAATATACGAGGAAATAATTACCGGCTTGTAGTGGTTATTAAGTTTACAATAGGATATATTTATATCCGTTTTATAGGGACACATGCAGAGTATGATAAAATAGATAGTTCAACAATATAGGAAGAATTATGGATAAGATTACAAAAAACCAATATGAGTTTGCACTGGCAAGGGTTGAGGAACTTTTGCCACTTGTGAATGATGGCACACCTTCCAACGATAAAAACGCAGTAGAACTTTCTGTGATGTCGGATATAGTTATAGAATATGAGAGTGAGCATTTCCCCATAGGAAAGCCGACGGTTGCCGAGCTGATAAGCTCTTCTTTGGCAGAAAGAGGTATGACCCAAAAGCAATTAGCCCACGAAATAGGGGTAAGCCCGTCGCGTATTAATGATTATGTTTCCGGTCGCTCTGAGCCTACATTAAAAAATGCAGGGTTGATATGCCACATACTGAATATATCGCCCTCTGAGATGCTGGCCTTTTAAGGCTGGTCTGTATATTCAGAGTGATAAATTGCAATAAAAGAATAAACTTAAAACTATGGATGTAAAAATATTCATCAATAATTTTAGGGAAGCATTCGGCGAGTCGGTCGAGCTACCTATTGTATTTTGGTACTCGGACACTCCGAATACCGATACAGAGAAGATCAATGGCTGTTTTTTCAAGGAAATGAAAAATATCAGAGAGGGAAAGCCTGTCAGTCTCAATGGTGAAAACATCGGGTGTGGCGGCGGAAAATTTTATACCGGATTTACCGAAATGCCAGCCCATATTCCGCAATTTGTTTCAGTGAAAGAAAAATACAAGGAAACCCCTGAATTAATGCTTGATTTTATAAACCGGACTAATGTGCCTTTAGCAAGTAAAAAATGGCTTAATATAACGCGCATTGAAAACATAGAGTGTTTCGATGATGTGGAAGGTTTAATATTCTTCGTAACCCCAGACATTTTGTCGGCATTGACTACCTGGGCATATTTTGATCACAATGCGGACGATACCGTTACAACAAGGTTTGGCTCTGGATGCTCAACTGTAATAACGGACACTGTTATTGAGAACAAGAAGAATGGTAGCCGAACATTTATAGGTTGTTTCGATCTATCCGTTCGTCCCCACTTAGAGGCGAATATTCTTAGTTTTGCGATACCTATGTCCAGGTTCCGAGAAATGTATCATACCATGAAAAACAGCAGCTTATTTGGCACTCCCGCATGGAATAAAGTCTATAACAGGGTTAATCAAATTCACCTGTCTGACCATGCCGACCATTGACACGATGTAATTATGTCAAGATAAGCGATTGGCTTATCTTTCGTCCCTATTTGTCCCCCGTAGAAAGAAGAAAAGCCTGTCAATCATTCGATTAACAGGCTTTCTTCGTACCCGGAGCCGGGCTACGGGTTTTCGTGCAAAGTTACAATTATTATATGAAATACAAAGGTTTTTCATAGTTAATTTAAAATATTCATACGCTATTTTATCCCTGATTGGAGTAATTTGGTTCTGCATTCGGTTCTGCA
>JAVBSQ010000095.1:0-11122 GCA_031556695.1 Bacteroidales bacterium
CCGGTGTTGATATTGGTGGGATTGAACGATTTTGTGGATTATATAGGGGCGGAAAAAGGATATAAAGAACTGAAAAAAGTTTATTCCGTATATGGGAAAGCCGATAACGTAAGTATGTTTACGGTTGATGACGGCCATGGCATATCACAACCTAAACGAGAGGAAACAGTGAACTTCCTTCGTAAACATTTTTATGGTGATACTTCTACCGTGAAAGAACCGATGCTGCAAATCTTCTCAGAAAAAGAATTGCAATGCAGTCCCACGGGACAGGTGTTGACAAGTTATGCCGGCGCTCAGTCCATCGCACAGTTGAACAAGGCCGCAGTGAAACCCTTTAAGGGTCGTATGAATAGTAATAGTTTGCGAAAATTATTAGTGTTGAATTATAAAGGCGATGTGCAACCGGAGCAGGTGAGTCCGGCGGATACCCTACAGGATTATACCTTGCAAAAATATATTCTGCACGCCCAGGGTCAAACGCCGCTTCCTTTGTTGTATATGAAGCCCTTAAACCATAATACCGATGATAAAAATGTATTGCTCTATGTGCATGAAGAAGGAAAGAAAGATGCCTTTGCCGATACGGTGGTGGCTAATGCACTTCGCCGCGGATATACCGTGGTGGCTGTGGATCTGCGGGGTACCGGTGAGTCGCGCGATCGTGCCGACCGTAATGATCCTAAGTTTATGGCCTATGAACACAGAAATGCTTTTGTAGCCCTTCATATAGGAAGGCCATTGATGGGACAACGTGTAGATGATATGTTGATGGCCCTGGATTTTTTACATCAACAACAAGCCGGTAAATTAAATATTCTTGTGCACGTACAAGGTTTGGCTTATCCGGTGGCGCTATATGCCGCCTTGCTGTCATCTCATCATGTCAATGCAATTGCCGGAAACGCTCCCATCTTTTCATGGCAACAATTGTTGGATAATCCGCTTACCAAAAATCAATTCTCCTATGTTATTCCCGGAGGTTTAAACTATCCCGATTGGCCTGTGTTGGTAGACCTGCTCAATGAACAGGGTACAACCATCAACGTAAAACCTGAAATCTAATTCGTAATTTTTAATTCATAATTTAAATACTATGAGATCTTTATTTTTACTTTCCGCCCTATTAATACTGACTTCTTCCTGTAAGCAAGAAACGTCATGGGCAGTGCGTATGGCCGACTCGGAGATGGCCCGTAACCCTGAAGCCTGGCAATTGGACTATCAAAAAAAATTAAAATGGGACTATACGCTGGGTTTGGAAGGACAAGCTTTTATTCAACTGAGTGAAAAAACCGGCGATCAAAAATATTTTGATTACATGGAGGCTTATGCCGACACGATGATCAACGAAGCAGGAGAAATTAAAACCTACAAATTGAGTAATTATAATATTGACCACTTGAATCCCGGTAAGATGTTATTTGCAATATATGATAAAGCTCCCAAGGAAAAATATGCAAAAGCATTGGCCATGTTGCGCGATCAAATCAACACGCATCCGCGTACTTCAGAGAGGGGGTTTTGGCATAAGGCGCGCTATCCGCATCAAATGTGGTTAGACGGTTTGTATATGGGCTCACCTTTTTATGCTGAGTGTATTCAACGGTTCCATGAACCGGATTCTTTATATGACGATGTTATCAACCAATTTATTCTGGCAGCTAAATACACCTATGATCCGGCTACAGGATTGTTCCGTCACGCCTGGGACGAAAGTCGTGAGCAGGCTTGGGCAGATAAGGTGACCGGACAAGCCTCACAGGTGTGGGGGCGCGCTATGGGCTGGTATGCCATGGCTTTGGTTGATGTGTTGGACTTTATTCCCGCAGCGCATCCTCGTCGTGATTCTTTAATTGCTATTTTAAATACTGTGGTACAGGGTGTAGCGAAATATCAAGATTCTACCGGTGTATGGTGGCAGGTGATGGATAAGGGGGGTATGGAAGGTAACTATTTGGAGTCTACCTGCTCTGCAATGTTTACCTATGCACTTCTGAAGGGAGTGAAGAATAATTATATAGATCATAGTTACCTAAATGTTGCGAAGAAAGCATATACAGGTATATTACAGCAATTTATAGAGATAGATGAGGCTGGTTTGGTAAACCTAACGAAATGTTGCGCTGTGGCAGGCCTTGGAGGTGATCCTTACCGTTCAGGTACTTATGAGTATTATTTGAGTGAGCCTATCAGAAATAATGATGCCAAAGGAGTGGGTCCTTTCATTATGGCAAGTCTGCTCTATGATGATTGTAAATAACAGATAACCTATTTTAACATAGTTCGTATTCTTTTTTGGCTATCTTTGTACCTATTGCAATCCTGATGACGAGAAAGATAACATACTTCTTGCTTTTGTTTTTCTGTGCGTATACCCTTTATGCTCAAGAGGAGTATAATGTGTTTAAAGAACCGAAAGATAATTTGTTGAGTGCATCTATGGCGCAGCGCTTGCAGTATGTGGATTTATCGCGCAAAAGTGATTTTAATAAGGCTGTTACTTCCCTGTCTCACATGGATCGCTATGTGATGGCAGCTAAAGTACGCTATGTTTCCTTATTAAATTTTCCTTCTTCTAAAGTGCCCATGGCTATTAGGTTTGCTGGAGAGATAAAGCAGGATAAATATAGTATTGAGAAGATTATTTATGAGAGTGTACCCGGTTATCATGTAGCCGCAAATATATATGTACCTAATAGTAAAGGAAAGCATCCGGCGGTGCTTTTTATTTGTGGTGGTGATAATAAAGCAAAGGCCGCAGATGACTATCAAAGAGCTGCACAATTACTGGTGCGTAACGGATTTGTTGTGATGATCATTGATCCTGTATCGAAAGGGGAGAGGGGGCAATTGGCTACCTCATATTCATCTAAACGAACGAGTTCTCAGGAGCACACCTTGTTAGATGCCGGATCCATTTTAATGGGCCGTAGCTTGGTGGACTATGAGTTATGGGATCATATCAGGGGGCTGGATTATTTGGAATCGCGCTATGAGGTAGACGTTACACGTATAGCCTGCGTGGGTAATGCTATAGGTGCCGCTCGTGCAGTGAATTTAGCTGCCATTGATGAGCGTATAAAAGTGCTGGTAGCTGGTAGTTTCCTGAGTATGAAAAATCAGTGGATAGTGAATTCCGGAGCTTCAGATGCCTCTTTTCATCTTCCCTTTGAGGGACGTGAATTGCTGGATATACCGGATCTGGTGGCAATGTATGCCCCCAAGCCGGCATTGTTTATGGCAGGTACTAATGATTTTGTAGATACGGAAGGAGCGGCCATGGCTTATGAAGAGGTGCGGAAGGCTTATGCAGCCAATGGCGCTTTGGAAAAAGTGAAGTGGTACGGAAATAAAGAAAAAGCGGAGACCTTTGGAAAAGCCAAACGTGAAGAAATGCTACGTTTCTTGAAAACACATTTTTATAATGATAATACTCCGGTAGAAGAGCAGGAAATGCCCTTGCTTCGTGCGCAAGACCTTCAATGTAGCCGTTCCGGTTCTATAATGAAATCATTTCCGGAGGAATTGTCCATTCCTGAACAAAATATAGCTATAGCCCTTCGTTATGAGGAGCAACGTGCGTCGTTTGCTACTAATGATAAAGCCACTTGCCAATTGATGGTGAATGATTTGTTAGGGGGCGATTATAATCGTAAGCTGACAAAGATATTGACAGAAGATGTGCCTAAGGGGCCATATACGATGACAAAATTGATATTGGAGGCTGAAGGACAACCCGCTTTGCCTTGTCTTTTCTTACAGCCTAAAGTGTCAAAAAAAGAAGCGGTTGTATTGTATGTAAATGATCAGGGTAAGCATACGGTATTTGAAGACGAAGCGGCCATGAACGCCTTAAGCAGTGGTATGGCGGTATTGGCCATAGACCTTAGGGGTACCGGAGAAACTAAAGACTGGTCGGATCGTAATGAAGATAAGTATTTGAATGAAGAGTATAGAAATCCTATGCTGGCCTTACATATTGGCAGCCCTTTGATGGGGCAACGCGTGTCGGACGTACTCATGGCTTTGGATTTCCTTCATAAAAATTATTCAAAAACATACACGGTAAAAGCTATGGCCCATGGTATGGCTTATCCGGTAGTGTTGCATGCAGCTTTGTTTGATGAATCAATTACAGGAATTGATGCAAAAATAGAGGTGCGCTCGTGGATGCAATTGTTGACCATGCCAACAACTAAAAATCAATTCAGCTACGTGGTACCTTCGGTACTGAAATATTATGACTGGCCGGATCTGGAGCGTTTTTTAGAAAAAGAAAAAGTTAAAATTAATGTTGAAATAATAAAAGGAGAATAATTATGAAAGCTTTTATGGATAAAGATTTCCTGTTGCAAACTAAAACAGCTCAAGACCTTTATCACCAGCATGCGGCAAAGATGCCTATTATTGATTATCATTGCCACCTAAACCCTGAATTTATAGCTAAAGATCGTAAGTTTGATAACCTGGGACAGATATGGTTGGAAGGTGACCATTATAAATGGCGTGCTATGCGTACCAACGGTATTGATGAGCGTTTCTGTACCGGAAAAGATACGAGCGATTGGGAAAAATTTGAAAAGTGGGCTTCTACAGTCCCTTATACCATGCGCAATCCGCTTTACCACTGGACACACCTGGAGCTGCAAACAGCTTTCGGTGTGAATAAAATTTTGAAACCCGAAACAGCAAAAGAAATTTTTGATGAGTGTACTGCTAAACTACGTACGCCCGACTATTCTGCTCGCGGATTAATGAAGAAATTCAACGTGAAAGTGGTGTGTACTACTGATGACCCTATTGATACCCTGGAGCACCATTTATCACTAAAAAAAGAAGGTTTTGAAATTAAAGTACTGCCTACCTGGCGCCCTGATAAGGCTATGGCAGTGGAAGTGCCTGCTAACTTCCGCGCTTATATGGAAAAATTATCGCAACTGTCCGGCGTAAGCATCAGCAAATATGCCGATGTGATTACCGCCCTGCGCAAGCGCCACGACTTCTTTGCCGAAGCTGGTTGTAAGTTGAGTGATCATGGTATTGAAGAATTTTATGCCGAAGATTATACCCAGGCAGAAGTTGATGCTATTTTTAATAAGGTATATGGCGGGACAGCGTTGAGCAAGGACGAAATTTTGAAGTTTAAATCGGCCATGATGGTTGATTTTGCTGTGATGGACTGGGAGAAAGGCTGGACACAACAATTCCACTACGGTGCTATACGTGATAATAACACCCGCTTATTTAACAAGCTGGGCGCTGATACCGGCTTCGATTCCATTGGCGACTTCACCATTGCCAAAAATATGTCGAAGTTCCTGAACAAGCTGGACACTATGGATAAATTGGCTAAGACTATCTTGTATAACTTGAATCCACGCGACAATGATTTGATCGCCACCATGATTGGAAACTTCCAGGACGGTAGTGTGGCCGGCAAGATTCAGTTTGGTTCCGGCTGGTGGTTCCTGGATCAAAAACCGGGCATGATCAACCAGATGAACTCTTTGTCCACCCTTGGCTTGTTAAGCCGCTTTGTGGGTATGTTAACGGATTCACGCAGTTTCCTTTCCTATCCTCGCCACGAATATTTCCGCCGTATTCTTTGCAACCTTATAGGCAATGATGTGGAGAACGGCGAGATCCCCGCCTCGGAGCTGGAGTTTGTGGGACAGATGGTGGAAAATATCTGTTACAATAATGCTAAAGACTTTTTTAAATTCTAGGTAGTTGATTTTTAAGCTGATAATTTGACGTCACGTTAAATTATCAACTTAACAGTAAACTTATAGGTTGATTTTGTGGAAATTGTTTCTATATTTGCAGACAAGTTGTATGCATTTCATTATGACAAAGAGCGGCAAGATGAGTATGACCGCTTAATGGATTTGTGGACGGATGCTGTTTATCTTGTTGAATTTGTGGATAGAAATAATCGTTATTTGCCATCCGGTTTACCTATAGAAATATTTGTAGATCAAGTTTGGAATGATGCATTAGACTTGGATGAAGAGCTGGGGCAGGCTGGCATTGATGAAGCAGGAGAGTTGGATAAGTGTTTTTCGCCTTTGCATAATGGAGAATATAAGTTCAAAATCTTATCTTTGAAAAAGAAGCGGTGTCGGTATTTAAGGTTATATGCAATTAAGATAGACACTGATTGTTATGTTATCACAGGTGGAGCTATTAAGTTGACACAAAAAATGCAAGAGCATCCTGATACACTTGAAGAGTTAAGAAAAATACAACAATGCAAGGCATATTTGCAATCAAAGAAAATATTTGATAAAGATTCATTCATGGAGTTTTTTACAGAATAAATTATGACAAGGAAAGAAAAATTTTTGACATTGGTATCGCCGGCAAATGACGAGACTTTGCAGGCAATACAATTTCGCAGGGAAAATAGCTTATGGTTAAGAGAGTCTGGAAGAATAGCTGTTAAGGTATTATTGGCGTTGAAAAAACAGGGATTATCTCAAAAAGATTTGTCCAACCAAATGAGCGTTTCGCCCCAATACATAAATAAGTTGGTTAAAGGTCGGGAAAATTTGACCTTGGAAACAATTGTCAAGTTACAAGATATTCTGCAGATAGAAATATTGGTATCATCGGTAAAAAAAGAAGGGAATTTATCTGTTGCATATAATTATCAAACTAATTATATTCAATCAGACTATACGTCTGCTCCTTGTATGGTACCAGCTCTCATACAAGTTCATGTTGAGCTTCAAGAACAGTATCCGGAAAATGAATTTATATCAAGTAATCAACTGTCGGCATGAGCCAAGTAAGTAATAAAACAGCTATCTCTTTCCAAATAGCAGGGATTCAAACTTTAGAGTTTGCTATTATTAAGGAATCTTTTAAAGAGGGTGCTCCTGTTGAATTTGGAATGAATGCCGGGTTTGCAGTGAAGTCATTAGATATTTGTGAGATCGCCTGCGTTCCTGAAGTTTCTTTTGTACAAGACGGTAACCCGTTCTTAAAAATAAAAATTTCGATGCTTTTTAGAGTTGAGCCAACAGCTTGGAATAAGCATATTGATAAAGATCATCCTAAAATAGAATTTCCGAAAGCCTTTGCCGACCACTTGCTAGTCCTGTCTCTTGGCACAGTGAGAGGCGTATTGCATGCCAAAACGGAGGGTACACCATTTAACAGGTTCTTTGTGCCCACTATTAATGTGGCGGAAATTTTGACTACAGACACGATTATACTAAAACCCTAGCCCCTACACCTTCTTTGCCTGTGGCTGTATGTCGGTTAAGTTACCTATCATTATAGGTTTGCCGGAGTCACAACTGATGCGGGCGGCAATGCCGGTGAGGATGGAGAGTGCTCCGTCGCGGGTGCCGGCGCTTTGGCGATACGGGTCAGCTGTGTTGGGGATAAATAGTTTGTCGAGCAAGAGCTTGTCGCCACCACCATGGCCTTCGCTCTGCGGCACACGGATATATTCACGGTTGCCGAAGTTGCGGGTAATCATAATTTCATCAAATTCACCCAGAAAGGTAGGATTGCTTTCTTGTATCCACGCATCAATGCGGCCTTTAGTGCCGTTGAACGCTATGCGGTAGCCCTCATAAGGAGAGTAGGCGGTAAGCGAATAGCTGGCTTGTACGCCGTTGGCATATTTGATGCTGGCGCACATCTTGTCAAAGATATTAATGTCTTGTTTGAATACACAGCCGTCACGCAGGTAACCGTCATACTTTTCGTTGGCTACATACAGGTCCATGTAATATTTATTTTGGGTAATATCCATGTAAAAATCACATTCTTTTGTGTGCGGGCACGAGCGACAATTTTCTGCACGGAGTTTACCGTTTTTACCATAAAAATCCAAGTTGCCGAAGGCAAATACTTCTTCAGGGTCCGAATCAATCCACCAGTTCAGCAGGTCGAAATGGTGGGTGGATTTGTGTACCCACAATGAACCGCTATACTCACGGAGGCGGTGCCAGCGGCGGAAGTAGTCGGCTCCATGCTTAGTGTCAAGGTACCAGTGGAAATCTACAGAGGTCAGTTCACCTATCTCGCCTTTGCGGAGCAGTTCCCACATGATGCGGCGGTGCGGCGAGTAGCGGTAATTAAAGGTTACGGTAACTTTTTTACCGGTACGTTTTTCCGCATCAAGTATGGCCTGGCATTTCGTTTCGTCGGTGGTCATGGGCTTTTCGCTGATAATGTTGGCGCCAAGTTCCATTCCACGGATAATATATTGGTCGTGAAAACTATCAATGGTGGTAACAATAAGGGTGTCGGGCTTCACCTCTTTCATCATCTTGTCGAAGTCGGTATACACAGGGCATTCTATTCCCATGCGTTTTTTTGCATATTCCAGTCTTCCGGGGTTAGGGTCACAGAGCCCAACAAATTCCACATGATCGGAATAACCCTTGGTTACTTTTTCGCCAAACATGCCGGTACCACGATGTCCGGTGCCCACCATGGCTAACCGGAGTTTTTTTCCACTGCCGGATGTGTTTTTATCTTCTTTAGCTATGGCCGAGAGAGGGTCGATTAACATAGCACCCATAGCCAGTCCGGAGGCTGTCAGGAAATTTCTACGGTTCATGTTGTTGCTCATAATTGTTTTGTATCAATTAGTCTTATGTCAAAAAATCTTTTGTCAAAAAAAACGGTATGCCTGTAAGCCGGATTCTGTCGAGTCCTATCATTTATCTAATGCAGCCTACCCTCCGGCATCGGGCGAGCAGCCCTCTATTGCCGGTTTACATGGCCTTGCAACCTGCCGGTGCGTACGGCCGCCGCTATCGCTAACGGCGCCGGTGGGCTCTTACCCCACCTTTTCACCCTTACCCGACCTTGCGGCCTGGCGGTTATTCTCTGTTACGCGCTCCATAAGCTTACACCTATCTGTGCTTTCCACAGGCGCAGCGCTCTATATTGTCCGGACTTTCCTCCCCTCGTTTACACGAAGAGCGATAGGACGGCATACCGTGGTTAAATTAGTTCAAAAATGTTTTCTTTTCTGCAACTTTTCGAGACGATGTGATCATTAACTGGATTTCATTGTCTTCTAAAGCATCGAAAATAGCTACCGCCTTAGTATAAGTTTCATAAGATTTCTCTATATTTAGACAAATACAATTATTTTTTTGAGAAAGAGTAGTACGTATCCGCTCTATTTTTTTTAAATCTATTCTTTTATTGTGACTTATTCTTTTTGCCATATAAGTTATAGTAATATTTCTTTATTATTTAGTTGATATTTTTTCAAAGGGCTTTCACCTATAATGTCTGTACATAATGGCGCCTCTCCTAAAGGAACATTAGTAGATAAAGCTCCAAAACTTTTAAAATTAGCAAGGTGTTTAGTCCTTAAATAATAATATGATAACATAGTATCATTACCATAGTGATCAAATATCATGCCAAGAGGAACATACCTGTTTGTTTGATCAAAACGTTGAAGAGCACGAATTGTAGCTTCTTTTTTTATTAGTTCAATAGATATCAGATGAACATCGTATTTGTTTGTTTCTGTTAGAGTTATGCTGAGATTTAATATGTTTTTAGCACTTTGTCCTATTTTAGGAATTATGATGTTATGTCCTTTTTCTAGACAGGTCTCATATACAGATCTTAAATTTCCATCATTTTCTGAAAATCCGAATATGATCTCACTAGATTCCTCGTGTACAACAGTTGCTCCATGAGGTTTAGAATAGTATTCAGGTATTTTTCTTTTGGCATAGTCTGAATCAAGTATTATTGCACCATATTCATCGGCAATAGAAGAAGCAATAGTTGATTTCCCCGAGGCAGGTAAACCTATTATGATTATAGCTTGCTTATTTGATTGCAAAGCAGATTTTGGAAGAGCGCCTCCTATCCCTATATTTATATCATCATCGTTATCTGGTCTTGTTGTACTTAAAAGTTCTGAGATAATCTTTTTCCTTAAGGCCCATCTTTTGGTATCATCAAGAAATTCATCTCCTCTTTCGCTAGTGGAATGAAGTGTTTGTGAATTATCAGCAGTTAAAGAGGCTAAATTTTTCTCTCCGGTAGCTATTCTCTCTAATATATTAGATTTGCAATTAGATTCATAATCATATTGTAATACAGTACGTAGGAAATGGCGAAGCAAATCGCTATTGAATAATGGTCTAGAATAAGTATTCATGTAACATTATGAGGGTGTGAATGGACGTTAGGAATATAATTCGCCGACAAATCTACATAAAATTTAATGTATTACAAAAATATTTAACATAAATGTTGGATAAAATAACAGTTGGGTTATCTGCTATGGATATTTCTCTTTAAAAGAGTTTTGGGTGGTCTTCTTCCGTTTTTTGGAGAATGGTGGTGATAATGGCCTCCCGGAAGAATTTGGCCTGGTTGGTGATTTTGTACTTTTTGCAAAAGCTTTGAATGGCTACCATCTCCGCATCGTTGAATAACAATGTTTTCTTATGTTCACGTCTTACTTTTGCTTTCATGGTGCAAAGATAGCAAAAAATGTGTATCTTTACAGGTTCGAAAAAATATAAGACGGTTTGGAGCAGGAATTTATACATATTAAAGGAGCGCGAATGCATAACCTCAAGGATGTAGAGGTGAAAATACCGCGTAATCAATTGGTTGTGGTCACAGGCTTGTCGGGCTCAGGGAAATCAACCCTGGTATTTGATACTGTTTTTGCCGAAGGGCAGCGCCGTTACGTGGAAAGTTTGTCGGCCTACGCCCGTCAGTTTTTGGGCAGGATCAACAAGCCCGACGTGGATTTTATTACAGGTATCCCGCCTGCGATAGCGATAGAGCAGAAGGTGAATACCCGCAACCCGCGTTCTACCGTGGGTACCTCCACTGAGATATATGATTATCTGAAATTGCTCTTTGCCCGCGTGGGACGTACCTATTCGCCCATCTCCGGAGCGGAGGTGAAGAGGCATACTGTGTCTGACGTGGTGAATTTCATCAGTAAGCTGCCTACATCGACCCGCCTCTACGTGCTGGCGCCTATGGTGCTGAAGGATAAAATGACTTTGATAGAAAAACTTACTTTATTGCAACAAGAGGGTTTTACCCGCCTGGAAGCTAAAGGAAAGGAGTGGCGCATAGAGGAGATCTTACAGGAGATCGA
>JAVBSQ010000009.1:0-6948 GCA_031556695.1 Bacteroidales bacterium
AAGGGTTCCTGCTACAAAAAGAAGGTTTGGTATTTCAGCACGCAGTTGTGAGCCTATTTCTTTCAGCATATCGGCCGGCGCATCATGCTGCAAGCGGGCAATCTTTATATCACCGGCATCTTGCAGGTTGTTTTTGATATATTCTTTGGCCATGGCGGCTTTTTCGCGCATGAATTGTTGTACCTGTTTGCTCATTTCCGCATTGTCGTCCAGCGCTTTTTTTACGGATTGTATGAGGTTAGGCGTGTTGTTGAACAGTTCCTGCGCCATGCGCATCATTGCTAACAGTTCATTGATATATTTTTCAGCATTAGCAGCTGTTACAGCTTCAATACGGCGTATGCCGGCAGCTATAGATGTTTCGGTGATAATTTTAAAATAGCCTATGTTTCCGGTGGCGGGAACATGTGTTCCTCCGCAGAGTTCCACGGAATCATCATATTTGATTACGCGTACATTCTGCCCGTATTTCTCGCCAAATAGCGCCATGGCTCCTAGTTGTTGGGCTTCAGCTATAGGCAGGTTGCGCATCTCAGTGAGTGCGGTATTTTTACGTATCAGTTCATTGACTATTTTTTCTGCTTCGGCTATTTCTTCGTCCGTTAGTTTTTGGAAGTGGGCAAAGTCAAAACGCAGGTATTCGGCGTTCACGAGTGAGCCTTTTTGCTCCACGTGGTTACCGAGCACTTTACGCAGGGCGTAGTGCAGCAGGTGGGTGGCAGTGTGGTTGCAGGCGGTGGCCATGCGGCGGGTGGTGTTTACCTGAGCGGTGAAGCCGGCTTGCAGGTTTTCGGGTAGCTTATCTACAATGTGAATACTCAGGTTATTTTCCTTGATGGTGTTCAATACCTTGATGGTTATGTTGCTTGCCGCATCAGTCAGAGTACCTTCGTCGCCCACCTGTCCGCCGCTTTCAGCGTAGAAAGGAGTACGGTCGAGTACTACTTGTATGGTTTCTTTATTTTTTTCTTTTACGTGGCGATAGCGTGAAATCTTAGATTCGCAGGTGGTTTGGTCGTAGCCTACAAATTCTGTTTGCTCTATGGCGCGCACCTCCACCCAGTCACCCTCTTCTTTGGCAGCGGCATTGCGGCTACGGTTTTTCTGTGCTTCCAGTTCTTTTTCAAAATCGTTAAGACTTACAGAAAAGCCTTTTTCGCGGGCTATGAGTTCCGTAAGGTCAATGGGGAAGCCGAAAGTGTCATATAGTTGAAAGGCGGTACTTCCGTCAATTTCTTTTTTTCCGTTTGATTTGGCAATGATGGTATCAAGTAGTTGTATGCCTTTTTCGAGGGTGCGCAGGAAAGTACTTTCCTCTTCGGTAATTACTTTTGTTATCAGTTGTTGTTGCGCTTTGAGTTCGGGGAAGGCTTCGCCCATCTGATCTACAAGAGTAGGAACTAAACGACAGATGAAAGGTTCATTGAATCCAAGGAATGTATAGCCATAGCGTACGGCGCGGCGTAGTATGCGGCGTATCACGTAGCCTGCCTTAACGTTGGAGGGTAGCTGTCCGTCGGCAATGGAGAAGCAGATAGCACGTAGGTGATCTGCAATTACACGCATGGCGATATCGGCCTCATGGCTTTCACCATATTTACGATTGCTCAGAGAAGCTATTTTGAGGAGGAGTGGTTGAAATACATCGGTGTCATAGTTACTTTGTTTGCCTTGCAGGGCCATGCATAAGCGCTCAAAGCCCATGCCGGTATCAACGTGCTTTTGTGGCAATAGTTCCAGGCTTCCGTCGGCTTTGCGGTTGAATTGCATGAATACCAAATTCCATACTTCCACTACTTGAGGGTGGTCTTTATTTACCAACTCTGCGCCGGAAATTTTTTGTCGTTCCTCTTCGTTGCGCAAGTCTATATGCAGCTCGCTACAGGGGCCGCAGGGGCCACTGGCGCCCATCTCCCAAAAATTGTCTTTTTTATTTCCGAGAAGTATGTGGTCTGCAGGAAGATATTTTTCCCAATAGCCTTTCGCTTCTGTGTCGGCTTCGAGTTTATCGTCGGTACTGCCTTCGAACACTGTGGCGTAGAGACGGTCTTTGTCAAGTTTGTATACTTCGGTGAGCAGTTCCCACGCCCAGCTTATAGCTTCTTGCTTGAAGTAGTCGCCAAAGCTCCAATTACCCAACATCTCAAACATGGTATGGTGGTAGGTGTCGTGCCCCACTTCTTCCAAGTCGTTATGTTTTCCGCTCACACGCAAGCATTTTTGTGTGTCGGCCACTCGTTTATGCTCAACAATGGAATTGCCTACAAACCAATCTTTAAACTGGTTCATACCGGCGTTGGTGAACAATAAGGTAGGGTCGTTTTTTACGACCATGGGAGCTGAGGGGACAATGGTATGTCCTTTGTCTGCAAAAAATGCTAAAAACTGTTGACGAATTTCTTTTGAAGTCATTTACGCTAATGTATTAAACTTACAAAGTTAGTTAAAAATGGTGAAAAAAAAAACTTCAAATAAGAGAATAAATGGCGAATTTTTCTTATCTTTGCTGTTTAGTTTAAGTATCAGTGTATGTATAATGGCTAAACTGAAGTATCGACTTAATAACGAGACACTTTCATTTGAGATTCACAAGGTCAGTCTTCGGAAGCGCTTTAGGCGTGTTCTGGCCTTGTTCTTGTTGAGTGTGGCTGTTGCTGTAGCTTGTTTCTCCTTATATTCGCATTATTTTGATACACCAAAGCTATTGACTTTGCGTCGTGATAATGCAGAACTGGCCTTGAAATTGGAATTGCTGAAAAATCAAATAGCTTTGGCCGACAGGGTACTGGTGCAGTTACAGCAACGTGATAATAATGTTTATCGCCCTACTTTTGGATTAGATGAAATTCCGGCCTCTGTTCGTGATGCGGGATTTGGTGGTGTTGACCGTTACGCCTTGCGCTTTGGTAAATCCGAGTATGCCCGCTTGCTATCCGATTGCGCCCTGAATTTGGATAAATTGCAGTGTAAGCTTTGTATACAATCCCGTTCTTTTGATACGGTCGCGCAAAATGCGACGGTGGTGGAATTGATGGTTGATTGCGTGCCGGCCATTCAGCCTCTGGCTGCGGTGTCTCCACGTTTGTCTTCTTCTTTTGGTCACCGGAAAGATCCTATATATGGAGATATCCGTTTCCATGAAGGGCTTGATTTTACAGGTAAGATTGGAGACCTGATTTTTGCTACCGGTAATGGAAAGGTGGAGTCGGTAGAATATTCTTTTGTCGGTTATGGAAATAATGTGGTTGTGGACCATGGCTTTGGTTATAAAACAAGGTATGCCCATTTGCATTCCATTAGTGTGCAAAAAGGACAAAAAGTGCTGCGTGGTGAGGAATTAGGAACACTCGGAAATACAGGTAAATCAACAGCCCCACATCTCCATTACGAAGTGCTTTACCGTAATAACCCGGTAAATCCTTTGAACTTTTTTGCTAATGATATTGAGTCGGAAGACTTGGCAAATATCATGCACATCAATGTTAAGGATGTTAAACGTGAATTTGAATAAGAGGAGGGAGAAAGAATATGAGACAGCGCTATCGTTTTCATCATGAACATCTGGATTTTGTAAGGGAAAAAAGAAGTTTCCGGAGGGTGTTGTGGAATATCTTGATTTACACATTGGCTATTGTGTTTATGACGGTGGCTTATTATGCTTTGTTTTCCCTGTTTTTTGATACTCGTGAAGAGCGAGCGCTGCAGCGTGAAAATAAGTTATTGACGGAACAATCGGAACGCCTGCAGGAAAAAATGGAGAGGGTAACAGAGGTATTGGGTGAGCTGGAACAACGTGATAAGGAAATTTATCAGGCTATCTTTCATGCAGACCTCTCGCCCTTGAATAATAAAAATTATACTACAGATAGTTATACGACCTTGAATGATGAGAGAGTGGCGCAAAACACCTCTGTTAAAATAAAAGAACTTACGGCACGAGCAGCCGGTATCTCTAAACAGATGAATGCCATCACGGCTATTTTTTATAAAACATCGAAGGACTCACTATTGTCTATGCCTATGATGCAACCGGTGGATAATGCAGACCTTTCAAGGGTAGGCGCGTCAGTGGGCTTGCGTATGCACCCCTTTTACAAACTCTTGAAACGCCATACGGGCATTGACTTTATTTCCGGAGTAGGGGCTGATGTGTATGCCACGGGAGCGGGACGGGTGCAGATGGCTATGCGGGGACAAAGGGGGACCGGCAGCCGTGTAGAGATTGATCACGGCAACGGTTATGTGACTACCTACTCACACCTCAGTGATTTATTGGTACATCAGGGACAGACAGTGAAACGTGGACAGGTGATTGCCCGTGTGGGAAATACAGGTATGTCCGTATCGCCTCATTTGCATTATGAAGTAATGAAAAATGGAGACTATATGGATCCGCTGAATTATTTTTTCCTGGGACTTACACCGGGTGACTATGAAGTGCTCCGACAACTGTCTACCAGCGCGGGACAATCGTTGGATTAGCAGAAGGATACAAAGGATAAAAAGGATACAAAATGGAAAATACGGATAAATTGTATTATGCTATAGGTGAAGTGGCGGAAATGTTTGGAGAGAGCACTTCTCTTATTCGTTTTTGGGCTAATAAGTTTGATGACGTGATCAAACCTCGCAAGAACAAGAAGGGGAACAGGATGTTTACGCCTGATGATATTGCGAATTTCCGTATTATACACCATCTGGTGCGTGAAAAAGGCATGACCTTAGATGGCGCTCACCGGCGTTTGAAAGAGAATAAAACAGGAGAAGACCGTTCGGTAGATGTGGTGGAAGCGCTGGAGCGCATAAAGGAAGAGTTGCTGGCGGTAAAGGAGTTATTATGACAACAAGAGACATTGCAAAAATAATAGAGGAACTGGCTCCGTTGCATGTGCAGGAGAGCTGGGATAATGCCGGCTTTACTGTTGGGTCTCCTAATACTGAGGTGAAAGGCGCCTTGTTGTGTGTTGATGTTACCGAAGCTATACTGGACGAGGCGGTGGAAAAGGGCTTCAATATGATCATCTCTCATCATCCTGCTATATTTCACGGCTTAAAAACGATTACCGGAGCAACACATACGGAGAGAGTAGTGGAGAAAGCTATAAAAAATAACCTTGTGCTTTATGCTGCCCATACTAATTTGGACAATGTGCCGGAGGGGGTGAGCTGGGCTATGGCCAAGAAATTGGGCTTACAAAACCTGCAAATCCTCTCACCGGAGGTTGGAGGAGCTAAGGGCTCCGGAGTGGTAGGTAATCTGCCGGAGGCTATGCCGGAAAAACAGTGGTTGGAATTGTTGAAGCAAACATTCTCTTTACCATACCTGAGGCATAGCGAAATGCCGTACAAAAAGGTACAAAGGGTAGCGGTGTGTGGAGGTAGCGGCGCTTTTTTGATAGATGAGGCAGTGAAGGCCGGAGCACACAGTTTTGTGAGCGCCGAATTTAAATATAACCATTTTTTTGATGCACTGGAGCGTATTTTAATTGTTGATGTTGGACATTATGAGAGCGAGAAGTGTGTTTTGTCTATCTTTTTTGACTTACTTACAAAAAAAATGCCTAACTTTGCCTTCCAAATTGCCGATAAAATACATAATCTGGTGATTTATAGTTAATTATTGTTCTCCTTAAATCTTGAAATTTTTGAATCTTTAAATCTTGAAATTTGATATATGGCAAAAACTGCTACCGAAAAGAAAGAAACTACTAAGGAAATAAAACCTGTTGCTGCTAACAAAAACAAAATGGAGGGTGCCGATGGCTCCATGGAGAAAAAGTTGAGATTGTTGTTTCAATTACAGCAGACAGACTCTAAGATAGATGCTGTCAAATTGCTGCGTGGCGAATTACCCTTGGAGGTACGCGACCTGGAAGACCATGTACAGGGTTTAAAAACACGTATTACCAACTGTCAGGCTGAAATTAAAGAGTTGGAAAACGTTATTGCCAAAAAGAAAAACGACGTTGAAACCTCTCGAGCCTTGGTGAAAAAGTATGAGGGTCAACAAAACAACGTGAAAAACAATCGCGAATACGACTCTATCACCAAAGAAATTGAATACCAAAACTTGGAAATTGAACTGGCTGAAAAGCGCATGAAAGAGTTCAGTGCACAAATCAAAGAACGCAAGGTTCAACTTGATGAAACCAAGGAATTATTGGTAGAACGCACACAGGATTTAGCCAATAAGAAAAAAGAATTGGAAGAAATAGTTACTGAAACTTCCAATGAAGAGAAAGACCTTGCAGTCCTTTCAGAAAGTTATGCGGTACAACTTGATGAGCGCATGATTAAAGCATATAATCGTTTGCGCAGTAATGCCCGCAATGGTTTAGCTGTGGTTACTGTTCGTCGCGATGCTTGCGGTGGCTGTTTCAACAAGATTCCACCCCAACGTCAACTGGACATTTGTTTGAGTAAAAAAATTATAGTTTGCGAATATTGTGGCCGTATTATGGTTGATGCCGGATTGGTAGCCGACTTGAATGAGGGCACCAAAGCGTAGCTTACTTAGATTTTTACCAGATACAACTTGATACGGACTTTTATAGTCCGTATTTTTTTTCCTAAAAGAAAAAGAATAAAATTGAATCCCTGACGCAGCGCACGGATAAGCCGTTCGAGCGATTGTTATTGTTACGGTTCACACGCGACTCATTGTAGTTGAAATCTCTATACCATGCATTAGTGGCACTACCCACAGAAGAACTCCAAAAATGCGTGCTGTTGCCACGATTATTGAACTGTGAACCATTATTGTTACGGTAGCCCGCCGGCACCACGGAGAACTACCCGAGCATTGTAAAGGAAACTCTCACTGCGCTAAAAAAGTAGCCGATTTATTTAGCTGATACCCTCAAGCGGACAGCAGCACTTCATTACCATCAACAAGTGGAGAGTTGAGAGTGGAAAGTTGAGAGTTATTAAAGCCTTTTAAACCTTTTA